>NZ_JAXAVW010000069.1:0-20704 GCF_033949945.1 Lentzea miocenica | reverse complement strand
GTCGGGTCGCCTCGCCTGCGGCCTCGGCGTGGCGTTGCCTTGTGCGGTAAGCACAACGCCCCGGTCCGTGTGTGGACCGGGGCGTTGTGGCGGGGGTGGTACTTAGGCCGGAGTGAAGGCCAGTGCCACGTTGTGGCCGCCGAAGCCGAACGAGTCGTTCACTGCGGCTTCCAGCTTGATCTTGCGGGGTTCGCCTGCGACTACGTCGAGGGTTACCGCGGGGTCGAGGTTCTCCAGGTTGAGCGTTTGGGGAACCACGCCGTCGCGGATCGACAGGACGGTCACGATGGCTTCTACTGCGCCTGCTGCGCCCAGGAGGTGGCCCAGGGCGCCCTTCGGGGCGGTCAGGACCGGGTGGTCGCCGATCGCCTTGCGGATTGCCACGGTTTCCGCGACGTCGCCTACCGGGGTGGAGGTGGCGTGGCAGTTCACGTGGCCCACGTCGGACGGCTCGATGCCGCCTGAGCGCAGGGCCGCGGCGATGGCGCGGGACTGGCCCACGCCTTCGGGGTCTGGCGCGGTGATGTGGTAGCCGTCGGCTGAGGTGCCGATGCCTGCTAGGCGGCCGTAGATCTTGGCGCCTCGGGCTTCGGCGAACTCGCGGCGTTCCAGGACCATGACGCCCGCGCCTTCGCCCAGGACGAAGCCGTCGCGGGCCGTGTCGAACGGGCGCGAGGCTTTTTCTGGTTCGTCGTTGCGGGTGCTCATGGTGCGGGCCTGTGAGAAGCCCGCTACCGGGATTGCCGTGATGCACGCTTCCGCGCCGCCTGCGACGACCACGTCGGCTTCGCCGGACTTGATCATGCGGTAGGCCCACGCGATGGCCTCTGCGCCTGACGCGCAGGCGGAGACCGGGGCGTGCACGCCTGCCTGGGCCTTGAGTTCCAGGCCCACGTGGGCTGCCGGGCCGTTCGGCATCAGCATCGGGACGGTCAGCGGCGACACCTTGCGCAGGCCGTGCTGTTCCAGGAGGTCGTCCTGGGTCAGCAGGGTGATGGCGCCGCCGATGCCCGTGCCGATGATGACGGCGAGGCGCTGGCGGTCGACGGTGTCGTCGTTGTGTCCGGCGTCGGACCACGCCTGGCGGGACGCCACGATGGCGACCTGCTCGGAGCGGTCCAGGCGCCGCGCTTCCACGCGGGGCAGGACCTCGGTGGGGTCGACGACGAGTTCCGACGCGATTTTGACCGGCAGCTCGTACTTGTCGACCCAGTCGTGGGTCATGGGGCGGACCCCGCTCTTGCCGGCGAGCAGCGCGTCCCACGTCGACATCACGTCACCACCGAGCGGGGTGGTGGCACCCAGCCCGGTGATGACGACGTCGACGTCCGACGTCACTTGTTGCTGGTGATGTAGTTCACCGCGTCACCAACGGTCTTGAGGTTGGCCAGCTCGTCGTCCGGGATCTTCACGCCGAACTTGTCCTCCGCCTGGACGGCGATCTCGACCATCGACAGCGAGTCGATGTCGAGGTCGTCCACGAAGGACTTCTCAGCGGTGACGTCGTCGGCGGCCACACCGGCGACCTCTTCGACGATCTCGGCAAGACCGGACAGGACGTTGTCGCTCACTGAAGTTCCCTTTCGATTGAAACGATGGAAAAACTGGGGGCACTCACGGGCACGTGACCACCTGTCCCGCGTAGGACAGGCCTGCGCCGAACCCGACCATCAGCACCACGTCTCCGCTGGAGATCTCGCCCGCCGCCCGCATGTGGTCCAGCGCCAGGGGGATCGAGGCAGAGGAGGTGTTACCGGATTCGACGATGTCTCGAGCGACCTTCAGGTCCTCCCGCGCACCATTGTTGCGCAGGCGCTTGGCGATCGCCTCGATGATCCGCAAGTTTGCCTGGTGCGGGGCGAACACGTCCACATCGGACAGTTCGACACCCGCGAGTTCGGCGGCGCGGATCGCGATGGGCGAGATCTGGGTCGTCGCCCAGCGGAAGACCGTCTGGCCTTCCTGGTGGATGAACGAGTCGCGGTCGTCGATCCTGATGACCTCGGACATCGTGCCGTCCGAGCCCCAGGCGACGGGGCCGATCTGGTTCTCGTCGCTGGCACCGACGACGACGGCACCCGCGCCGTCCGCGAAGATGATCGCGGTCGAGCGGTCGTCGGGGTGGGTCCAGTCGGTGAGCTTCTCCGCGCCGATGACGAGGATGTGCTTGACGGAGCCCGCGCGGACGATGTCCGCGGCGGTCGCGACGGCGTAGCAGAAGCCCGCGCAGGCGGCGTTCAGGTCGAACGCGGCTGCTGCCGTGATGCCCAGCCTGGTGGCGACCTGGGCCGCGGCGTTCGGGATGGTCGACGGCATGGTGCAGGTCGCCACGATCACGCCGCCGATGTCGGCAGGGGTGAGGCCCGCGTCCTCGATCGCCTTGGTGCCCGCCAGGACGGACATGTCGACGACGCCCTCGTCCTTCGCCGCCACCCGCCGGTTGACGATGCCGACCCGCTCGCGGATCCACTCGTCCGAGGTGTCCATGCGCTGGGCGAGGTCGTGGTTGCTCACCACCGTCTCGGGCTGATAGCTGCCGAGTCCGATGATGCGGCTCCCGGCAGATGTCTGCGGGGCCTGGAAGGTCGTCACTTATTGGCTCCAACGGTGTTGAAGAGCTCCGCGACCTTTTCGAGCTGGTCGGGGGTCTTCAGGGCGAGGGTGGCGGTGCCCTTCATCGCACGCTTGGCGAGACCCGTGAGAGCGCCAGCGGGCGGCAGCTCGACCGAGCCGGACACGCCCTTCTCGACGAGCGTCGCCTGGCAGACGTCCCAACGGACCGGGCTGGTGACCTGGGAGACCAGGCGGCGCAGCACCTCGGTGCCCTCGGTGACGGCCTGACCGTCCTTGTTGGACAGCAGCGGCATCAACGGGTCGTGCGTGGTGACTTCGGCGGCACGCGCGCGCACCGCGTCTTCTGCGGGCGCCATGTACTTCGTGTGGAACGCACCCGCGACGGCCAGCTTGCGGACCTTCGCCGTGCCCGGCGGGGTCTCCGCGAGCTCGTCGAGAGCGGCACGCGGACCGGCGGCGACGATCTGACCGGCGCCGTTGCGGTTGGCGGGCACGAGACCGAGCTCCTCGAGGCGCGCGAGCACCTCCTGCTCGTCGCCGCCGAGCACCGCGGCCATGCCGGTCGGCTCGAGCGCGCACGCCTGTGCCATCGCGGCACCGCGCACACCGGCCAGGGCGACCGCGTCGTCGGCGCTGATGACGCCCGCGATCGACGCGGCGGCGAGTTCTCCGACCGAGTGGCCCGCGACGACGACGTCGGCGGGCAGTTCGACGCGGCGGCGCAGCTCACCGAACGCGAGCAGCGCGAGGGCCACGACCAGCGGCTGGGTGATCGCGGTGTCGACGATCTCGTCGGCCTCCGCGGTGGTGCCGAGGCGCACGAGGTCCAGGCCCGTGATCTCCGACCACGTGCGGACCTGCTTCTCCGCCCCCTCCAGTTCGAGCCAGGGGGTGAGCATGCCGGGCGTCTGGGACCCTTGTCCGGGCGCGAGGAGTGCGATCACGTGGATTACTAAAGCTGGTGAACCCACCGGTACCCCATGCTGTAAAGAACGAAGTACGGCGATCGTATTTGTAGAGACCCTACAAAAGTGTCGGCAGGGTGAACGTTGCTGGACGTATCCCCAGCTCAGCGCGTGGGCAGGTCGTTTGGCTCTCACCCTAACGGATGTGTGCGAACTCCGTCACAGGCCGTGGGCTACCACAGGCCCCGGGACCGTGCAAGACGTCCTACAGACAAAGCGACGCGAAGCACAAGCGCGTCTCGAGCGTCATGTGCATTTCTTCCCGTCATTTCCTGAACGCGCCGAAGGCGATATCTGACCGTGTTCGGGTGCACGAACAGTCTTTTCGCGCACGTCTCCAGCACGCCGCCCACCTCCAGGAAGGCGTCCACGGTCTCCAGCAGCGCGCCGCCGGCGTCCTCCAGCGGCCGGGCAACCCTGTCGACGAGCTGCCACTCGGCCTCCGGATCGCCCGCGAGCGCCCGTTCCGGCAGCAGGTCGAGCGAGCGGACGGGGCGGGGCGCGGCAGGCCAGCCCACGACGGCGCGCAACCCGCTCAGCGCGTCGCTGGCGCTGCGATGGGCCTCGGACAGGTTGACGACGGTGGGGCCCGCCACCACTGGTCCCTCGCCGAAGCCCTCGGCGATGCGTCCCAGCACGTCCTCACCTGTCTCCGTCGGCCCGCCGAGCACGACGACCAGCCGGGAGCCCTGCACGGACAGCAGCACCGGCCGGCCGGCGCGGGCCGCCTTGCTGCGCACCGAGTAGATGATCGTCGGCGGGTCCTCCCCGCCGGGGTTGCCGACCAGCACGGTCGCCTCGATCGCCGGGTCCCAGCCGAGCGCCGCGGCCCTGCTGAGCAACGACTCCTCGGGGTCACCACGCACGATGCCGTCCACGACCAGCGCTTCCAGCCGGGCGTCCCACGCGCCGCGCGCCTCGGCGGCCGCGGCGTAGGACGTGGCGGCGGAGAAGGCGATCTCGCGCCCGTACCGCAGCACGCCCTCCATCAGCAGCGCGCGTTCGGCCTCGGTCGCCGCCATCGCCGGCATCTGCTCCTCGAACAGCTCCAGCGCTATCCGGACGAGCTCGACGGTCTGACGCAGGCTCACCCAGCGGGAGATGTCCTTGGGGGCGGACCGGAAAGCGTCCGCCGTGAGCCGGATCGCCTGCTGCCGGTCGTGCAGCCACTCGACGAACCCCGCCACGCCGTTCTGGATCAGCAGCAGCACACTCGCGCGCTGGTCGGCGGGCATCCTGGCGAACCAGGGCAGCCGTCGTTCCATCTCCGCCACGCTCGCGGTGGCAAGCGAGCCGGACGCGCGTTCGATCTTGCGCATCGTGCGGGCGGAGAGGGTGGGCGGATGCTCCTCCTTCGCCTTGGGGGTGGTCATACCCGCAGCTTAGGCGTTCGAAGGGACATCACCGGGACGGGTGACAGAACCCATGCGGGCACATGATCAGCCATACCGTCGGGCGGCAGTGGTCTGTCCGTTCGGCGCGGAGGTTTCGTCTTGCGTAGGTTCCTGGCTTTCGTCCTGGGCGTGGGTGCGCTCGCCGCCACGGGCGTGACCGCGTCGGCCGACCCACCGGACCCGCTCGCCGAGTTCACCGCGCAGCCGGTCAAGTGGGCGCCGTGCAGCGGGAAGCTGGCCGAGCTGGAATGCGCCACGCTCGTCGCGCCGCTCGACTACACCAAACCCGCGGGCGACCGGATCAACCTGATGATCAGCCGCAGGAAAGCGGCGGCGCAGGACCGCAGGCGCGGCGTGCTGTTCACCAATCCGGGTGGACCTGGTGGCTCCGGCCTCGGCCTGCCGCTGTTCCTGGCCAAGTCCGAGCTCACGCAGGTCTACGACGTCATCGGCTTCGACCCGCGCGGCGTCGGTGGTTCGACGGCGCTGAACTGCCGCACCGCGCCGGCGATCGCCGCGCCGGACTCCCGTCCCGCGGACGAGGAGTTCGGCAAGTGGGCGGCCGAGGCGCGCGAGGCGGAGGAGGCGTGCCAGAAGTCGGCCGGGGGGATCCGCCAGTTCATCAGCACCGCGAACACCGCGCGGGACATGGACCTCATGCGCGCTGTGCTGGGCGAACCGAAGATCAACTACTTGGGTTACTCCTACGGCACGTACCTGGGCGCGGTGTACGGGACGTTGTTCCCGAACCGGCTCGACCGCAGCGTGCTCGACTCGGCGGTGCACCCGGAGTGGATCTGGCACGAGCAGTTCCGCCAGCAGGCCGTGGCGTACCGGCAGGACGTCGAGACGTGGGCGACGTGGGCCGCGGAACGCAACGAGAAGTTCGCGCTGGGCAAGTCGCAGGCCGAGGTGCTGGCCGAGGTGGAGAAGGTCGCCGCGAAGCTGCACGCCACGCCGGTCGGTGAGCACAACCGCTCTTCCTTCGACGGCGCACTGGGTGTGGGCGCCCGCTACCGTCCACTGTGGTCGGACCTGGCGTCGATCGTGATCAAGCTGCGGTCGGGGGAGAAGCCGGAGAACGCCGAGGGCGCCAAGGCCGGGCAGGTGCTCGCGAAGACGAGCCTGCAGGAGCTGCGGTCCGGTGTGTTCGACACCGTCACCTGTGAATCGGCCTGGCCGACCGACCTGCACGTCTACTACGAGGACATGCGCACGTTCCGCGAGCGCTACCCGTACGGCTTCGGCATCGTCCGGGCCGCCCCGATGACGTGCACGTTCCGCTCGTTCACGCCGCCGGAGGAGGCGGTGAAGATCGCCCGCAACGGTTACCCGGTCGGCGTCGTCGTGCAGTCCGAAGGGGACACGCAGACCCAGTACGCGGGCGGCCCGGCGATGGCGGCACGGCTGGGGCACAACCTGATCACCGTGGTCGACGAGGGCAAGCACGGCCTCTACAACGGCGGCAACAAGTGCGTCGACGACAAGGTCAACCGGTACCTGATCGACGGGGCGCTGCCGGGCAGCAGTTCCGAATGCGACGGCGACGCGCGGCCGGACGTGCCGAAGGACGGTCAGGGCGGGGCGGCCCCTGCGTTGTCCTCCGACCGGATCCAGACGTACCTCGACGGCCGCGGACTGAGTGCCGGACAGCCCTAGTTCCCCCGCGAAATGTGGAAGCGCCCACCACAGAGCGTGGCGGGCGCTTCCCTCTCCCCGGTCCCCACCGGTAGTTCCACTCTGGACTGTATTGAGACAAAAATCCACGTCAGCCACCCTTTCGTGTCACAGTGTCGAAGTTGTGAAGCGGTGTGATCCGCGAAACGATCAGCTGGTCGGATCTTCACTCACCGCAACTTTTTTCTAGGAGGGCCCGTGGGCTCGCAAATCACCGAGGGCCTGGGCCAGGCGTGGGCGATGGTGGCCACGTTCGTGCCGAAGCTGCTCGGCTTCCTGCTCGTTCTGGTCATCGGCTGGTTCATCGCCAAGGCGCTCGCCAAGGGCGTGCAGTTCCTGCTCAAGCGCGTCGGCTTCGAGAAGCTCGTCGACAAGTCGGGCCTCAACGGCGCGATGAAGCAGTCGTCGATGGACGCGACCGGCCTGATCGCGAAGATCGTGTACTACTTCGTGCTGCTGATCGCGCTGCAGCTGGCGTTCGGCGTGTTCGGGGCGTCGAACCCCGTCAGCACGCTGCTCAACGAGGTCATCGCGTACCTGCCGCGCATCGTCGTGGCGATGGTGCTCGTGATCGTCGCGTCGGCGATCGGCACGGCGCTCAAGGGCATCGTGACCGGTGCGCTGGGTCAGCGCTCGTACACGAAGATCATGGGCAACATCACCTACGGCTTCGTGATGGCGCTCGGCGTCATCGCGGCGCTCAACCAGCTGGGCATCGCGATCTCGGTGACCATGCCGGTGCTGATCGCCGTGCTCGCCACCGTCGCCGGCGTGATCGTCATCGGTGTGGGTGGCGGCCTGGTCCGCCCGATGCAGCAGCGCTGGGAGGGCTGGCTGAACCGCGTGCAGGACGAGGCGGCCGCGGCCCAGTCGCCGACGCCGCGTGCGTCGCAGGACATGCCCGCGACCGTGGGCGGTCGTTCGGGTGACGCCCCGACGCCGCCGTCGGGCATGCCGATGACCGAGAGGTAGTTCCCACCTCGGAGAAGGGCCCGCGCTGACGCAGCGCGGGCCCTTCTTCGTTGTTTAGGCCGTTCTCCAGTTGCGGTCCACCACGGGCGGCGAACCTCGGTTCCACGTGACAGTCGGTGGAGGAGAAGTTCCATGAAAGCCCTGGTGCTGTCCGGAGGCGCGGGAACACGCCTACGACCATTCAGCTATTCGATGCCGAAACAACTGATCCCGATCGCCAACAAGCCGGTGCTCGAGTATGTGGTGGACAACCTCCGCGAGATCGGGATCTCCGAGATCGGCATCATCGTCGGCGACCGCGCGAACGAGATCTCCGACGTGCTGGGCGACGGGTCCGCCCTGGGCGTGGCGATCACGTACATCCCGCAGGACGCGCCGCTGGGACTCGCGCACTGCGTGAAGATCGCGCGGCCGTTCCTCGGTGACGACGACTTCGTCATGTACCTGGGCGACAACATGCTCATCGAGGGCATCTCCGAGATCGCCGACGAGTTCGCGGCGGTGCGGCCGTCCGCGCAGGTCGTCGTCTACAAGGTGGAGGACCCGCGGGCTTTCGGCGTCGCGGAGGTGGACGAGAACTCGCGCGTGACGCGGCTGGTGGAGAAGCCGCAGGAGCCGCGCAGTGATCTCGCCATGATCGGCGTGTACTTCTTCACCCCGCTCATCCACCAGGCGGTGGACGCCATCGAGCCGTCGTGGCGGGGCGAACTGGAGATCACCGACGCGTTGCAGTGGCTGGTGACGCACGAGCGCGACGTGCGGGCGCGGATCTACTCGGGGTTCTGGAAGGACACCGGGAAGGTCGAGGACGTGCTGGAGTGCAACCGCGAGGTGCTGATGAGGCTGCGCACCGACATCCAGGGCATCGTCGACGAGGAGAGCACGCTCATCGGGGAGGTCGTGGTCGAGGAGGGCGCGCGCGTCGTGCGGTCGTGCATCGTCGGGCCCGCGATCATCGGCGCGGGAACCCTCGTCGAGGAGTCGATCGTGGGGCCGTACACGGCGATCGGCGCGGACTGCCGGATCACCGAGGCCGGGGTGTCCGACTCGATCGTGCTGTCCGGTGCCTTCGTGCACAACGTTTCCGGCATCGAGACGTCGTTGATCGGGCGGAAGGCCCGGGTCGGGTCGGCGAAACAACACCGGCTGGTCGTCGGTGACGACGCACATGTGGAGGTGGCGGCGTGAAGCTGCTGGTCACCGGGGCGGCCGGGTTCATCGGCTCGCACTACGTCCGCACCATGCTCGACGGTGGGTACGCGGGCTACGAGAACGCACACGTCACCGTGCTGGACAAGCTGACGTACGCGGGAAATCGCACGAACCTGCCGGAGACGCACCCGCGGATGTCGTTCGTGGAAGGCGACATCTGCGATCTGGAGCTGCTGCTGGAGCTGCTGCCCGGCCACGACGCGGTGGTGCACTTCGCCGCCGAGTCGCATGTGGACCGTTCGCTGACGGCGGCCGCGGACTTCGTGCTCACCAACGTTCTCGGCACGCAGACGTTGCTGGAAGCCTGCCGCCGCACCGGGGTGTCCCGGGTCGTGCACGTGTCCACCGACGAGGTGTACGGGTCGATCGACGAGGGCGCCTGGACCGAGACCTGGCCGCTGCAGCCGAACTCTCCTTACGCCGCATCGAAGGCGTCCAGTGACCTGATCGCCCGCGCGTACTGGCGGACGCACGGGATGGACGTGTCGATCACGCGCTGCTCCAACAACTACGGGCCGTACCAGCACCCGGAGAAGCTGATCCCGCTGTTCATCACGAACCTGTTCAACGGCCTCCAGGTGCCGGTGTACGGGGACGGGTCGAACGTGCGGGAGTGGTTGCACGTCTCCGACCACTGCCGGGCGATCCAGCTGGTGCTCGCCTCCGGGCGGGCAGGCGAGATCTACAACGTCGGTGGCGGCAACGAGCGCACCAACTTGCAGATCACCCACGCCCTGCTGGACCTGTGCAGTGCGGGGCCCGCGCTGATCAAGCGGGTGGCCGACCGGCTCGGGCACGACCAGCGGTACGCGCTGGACGACACGAAGATCCGGTCCGAGCTCGGCTACGAGCCGCTGGTGTCGTTCGAGCAGGGCCTGGCGGACACCGTCGCCTGGTACCGCGACCACCCGGCCTGGTGGAAGCCGTTGCGGGACTTCACGTCCTGATCCAGTCCTGAAGGCGGTCGCACTCCTCGGCGACCGCCTTCTGCCTGCTCGGAGGAAGACTGTCGAGGTAGTCGACGGTGATCGTGCTGTCTTTGGTGATCGACCAGGTGGCGACGACGTAGCCGTCGACGAGGACCGTCGGTTTGCCGCCGACGACCACGCCGAGGCGGTCGTCCGCGATGACCCTGCGGCGGTCGGCGTGGGCGAGCAGGATGTTGTCGAACTCGGGCAGAAGCCGGACCGGGACCGGCGTTCCCGGGTCGGGCCGCGGGGCGTCGGGGAGGTCGAACAGCTCCTTGCCCGCCTCGTTGCCGAAGGTCACCAGCTGCGGGCGCAGTGCCTCGAACGTCTCGGCGAGCCTGGTGAGGCCGGACCACTGCTGGGCGTCCATGACGGTCGCCGGGCCGAACGCCTTGAGGTAGCGGAGAACCAGCGTTTCCAGGCTCATGGGGTGCTGTTCCTGGTCGAGCCAGGCTTCCAGCGTCGTGCAGACCGCTCTTCCGCTGCGGTGCCACAGACCGCGCGGCGGGAGCTGGACGAGGGCGAGCTTGTTGCGCAGGGCGTTGCCGAGCACGGTGTGCTCGCGGTCGGGCCAGCGTTCGAGGAGCCGCTTGCCCGCGTCGGCGGTGCCCTGCGGAGTGTCCTCCAGGATCTTGCGGCCGGCTTCGGCGACGGCGTCGAGGTCGAGTCCCCGCAGGCGGCTCGCGAACGGGCCGCTCTGCAGTTCGCGGTCCAGCTTGATCTGGGTGAGGGGCCGGAGCGCGAGGGCGTCCTGGGCGCTGACCAGGTGGATCGTGCCGCGCATGAGCAGGATGCGGACGGCGTGCCTGCTGACGAGGAGGTCTTCGAGCTCTTCTGCCCGGAAGTTCTCCAGCCGCGTCCACAGGCCGATGTACGGCGACTTCGGTTCCTGCGCCTGGATGCCGAAGAGACGCTCGATGGTCGCGAACGCGCCGAGGTCGGCGCGTTCGCGCAGCATCTGTCGTTCGATCAGTGCCCTGTTGAGCTCGTCCTGGCTCAGGATCCGGTGTGGCGTCCCCATGGGGACAGGTTAGAACCTGATGAACGCGAAACCGGTGCCGTTCGGACGTTCGCCGTCGTGGACGACGAGCAGGTTGAGCTTGCCGAGGACGATGTCGGCGCCGTCGGAGTGCTCGACGTCGGAGACCCTGAAGTCCTTCAACGGCTTCATGTCGGCCTTGCGGTACGCGACGAACCGCGAGTCGCCCTGGCTGGACGCGAGCAGCACGTCGTCCGCGATGGTCAGGCCCTCGGCGTCGGCTTCGAGCCACTGGCCGCCGAAGCCGGGGTTCGGGCCGTCCGCCTCGCACTCCTCGGTCTCGGGGTTGAACTTCTGCGGCGCGCCCCAGGTGCGGACCTTGTCGACCAGCTGCGGCTTGCCGAAGCCGCCGGCGCGCAACGGGATGCGCCAGATGCCGACGTCCTCCTGCGCGGCGTAGAGGGTGTTCGTGCGCTCGTCGATCACCATGCCCTCGACCTGCGGGCCCTCGCCGGGCTCACCGCACACCGTCCACTGCTTGCCGTCCGGCAGGGTGAAGGTGTTCGGAAGGTCCAGAGTGGACACCTTCTTGGTGTCGTAGGCCTTGCTGTCCTTGGTGACCTGCAGGAGCGCGATGCTGGTCTCGTTGCGCCTGCTCGTGACGACGACGTCCTTGCCGTTGACGTGCCCGGCGGCGAGGCCGTAGACGTTGTGCTGGTCGTCGACCTCCTGCTCGGTCTTGCTGAACACCGGCCTGGTGGCCGGGTTCGTGACGTCCTTCACGCCGCGTTCGTCCACTTGGAACACCCGGACGCGGTCACGGCCGCGGTCGCTGACGAACGCGAGGTCGCCGAGCACGTCGACGTTGTTGAACCGGCCGGGCTTCGCGTCCGGCGTGGGTGGCTGCGGCGCCGGGTGGACGCCGATGGTGCGGCCGTTCAGGTCGAACGCCGCCAGGCCGCCTTCCTTGAGCGTGCCCAGGACCACGCTGCGTTCGGTGTTGCGCGGGTTCACCCAGATGGCCGGGTCGTCCGCGTCCGCGGGCTCCTCGAACGTCTGCGTGATCACCGTCGGTGTGATGACGGGTGTCGCGGGGGCGGTCAGGAACAAAGGCACCAGCGCCAGCGCTAAGGAAGATGACATGGTGGGACCGTAGGAAACACCGGTATACGGCGACTGAACCCCGGGGGAACAAGCCGTGTGGTACGAGGTGGGATTGACGATCTTCGGGCAGAAGATCGCGTACACGGAGCTGGTCGGACAGGTGCTGGCGCTGGCCGTCGTCTTCCTGGCACAGCGCCGTTCACTCTTGACCTGGCCCGTTCAGCTGGTCTCGGTCGCTTTGCTCTTCACCGTCTACCTGTCGGCGCACCTGGGCGGTCTCGCGACCCGCCAGGTCGTCGTCGGTGCTATCGCCGTCTACGGCTGGTACGCGTGGGTGCGCCACCGCGACCCGGTCTTCGGCGTCGTGGTGCGGACCGGCTCGTGGCGGGAACGTGCCGCGGTGGTGGCTGTTTTCGTCGTCGGCACGGTCGCGTTCGCGCTGCTCCTGGACGCGCTGGACGCCTCGTGGGCGCCGTGGCCGGACGCCGCGATCTTCATCGGGACGATCCTGGCGTTCGCGCTGCAGGGCCTCGGCCTGGTGGAGTTCTGGCTGGTGTGGCTGGTGGTCGACGCCGTCGGCGTGCCGCTGCAGATCCAGTCCGGGCTGTACTTCAGCGCGGTCGTCTACCTGATCTTCGCGGGCCTGGTGATCCACGGTTTCCTCGACTGGACGCGCACCGCCCGCCGGTTGACAGAGG
The DNA here is from genome assembly GCF_033949945.1 of Lentzea miocenica. Lineage (NCBI taxonomy): Bacteria > Bacillati > Actinomycetota > Actinomycetes > Pseudonocardiales > Pseudonocardiaceae > Lentzea > Lentzea miocenica. The sequence continues at coordinate 8,161 of NZ_JAXAVW010000069.1, read as the reverse complement.
CGGCAAAGTCTCCTCTATGAGGGGATTGATCGCGTTGTTGGCTGCTGCTTCGTTGCTGGTTCCCGTTCCGGCCCTGGCCGCTCCCGGGCCCCCGCGGACCGGGTTCGAACTCACCGGCAAGTGGACGACGGAGTCCGAGGAACAGACCTACCTGCGTGCCCTGAACCTTCCCACCTCGCAGATCGGGACCACGGCCCAAGGCCGTCAGGTCCAGCTCGTGCGCGTCGGCCCCGCGTCGGCCCGCACGGTCGTGCTCTTCATCTGCTCGCAGCACGGCGACGAACCCGCCGGCCGCGAGGCGTGCCTGATCCGCATGCGCTCGCTGCCGCGGTCGTCCTCGGTGACCTACCTGTTCGTCCCGAACGCCAACCCGGACGGCCGCGCCGCCGACACCCGCGGCAACTCGTCCGGCATCGACATCAACCGCGACCACCTGCTGTTGAGGACCGCCGAGGCCCGCGCGATGGCCGCCGTGATCCGCGACTGGAAGCCTGACGTCATCCACGACCTGCACGAGTTCGGCCCTTCCGCGCCCTACTACGTGAAGGACGTCCTCTGGCTGTGGCCGCGCAACCTCAACGTCGCCGACGGCGTGCACTCGTTGTCCGAGACGTTGTCCCGTTCGTACGTCCGCCCGTCCGTTGAGGCTGCTGGTCGCACGTCCGGCGTCTACGGCATCTACGTGGACCCGGTGACCGGCGAGCCCGTCCGCCAGGTCGCGGGCGACGGCCAGGAACGCATCCTCCGCAACACGGGAGGGCTGAAGCACGGCATGGGCTTGTTGGTCGAGACCAACGCCGACGGCACCCCGGCCTACCGCGTCGAGTCGCACCTGAAGGCCCTGGACGGCACTCAGTCGTTCGTCCGCGAGAACCGCTCGGCCATCGAAACCGCCAACGCCGCGTCGCGCGCCGTCCGGTCCGGCCCGCTGTACTTCGGCGGCGCCGACAACCAGGCTCCGGCTCCCGAGGACGTCCTGGCGACTCCGCCGTGCGGGTATGTGCTGACCGGGGCCCAGTACCGGGACTTCGCCGACGAACTGGCTCTGCACGGCATCAAGTCGCAGTACCTCCGCGGGGGTGACCGGATCGTGCCGTTGAAGCAGGAGGCCCGCGCCCTGATCCCGCTCCTGATGGACGCCCGCGCCGACGAACCACTGTTGAAGGCTCAGCCCGTCGCCCAGTGCTAGCACTCTGACCTGAGGCCGCGTTGCGCACCGCACGCGCCCTCAGGACGTGAGAAGGGCCGCTCCGCGCGTGCGGAACGGCCCCTCAGACGGTTCTGACGGTTACGCCAAGCCCGCGTCACCCGTGGACGGGCCGGCGGCCTGCACGTCGTTGATGCGGTACTTGCGGGCGGCCTCGACGACCTTGGCCTGGTCGACCTCGCCGCGCCTGGACAGAGCGGCCAGCGTGGCTACTACGACGGACTCCGCGTCCACCAGGAAGTGGCGGCGGGCGGCCGGACGGGTGTCGGAGAAGCCGAAGCCGTCCGTGCCCAGGGTCGTCATGTCGGTCGGGACGTACGGGCGGATCAGGTCCGGGATCGCCGACGCCCAGTCGGACACGGCGATGACCGGGCCCTGCACGTCCTTCAGCACCTGCGTCACGTACGGCACGCGCGGCTCGGCGTCCACGTGCAGCAGGTTGTGGCGGTCGGTGTCGACGGCGTCGCGGCGCAGCTCCGAGTACGACGTGGCGGACCACACGTCCGCGGAGACGCCCCACTCCTCGGCGAGCAGCTTCTGGGCCTTGAGAGCCCACGGGAGGCCCACGCCCGAGCCGAGGATCTGGGCACGGGGCCCACCGGTCTGCGGGCCGTCCTGGTACTTGTAGAGGCCCCGCAGGAGGCCTTCCACGTCCAGGTTCTCCGGCTCGGCGGGCTGGACGTACGGCTCGTTGTAGACCGTCATGTAGTAGAAGATGTTTTCGGCGTTCTCGCCGTACATCCTCCGCAGACCGTCCTTGACGATGTGCGCCACCTCGAAGGACCACGCCGGGTCGTACGAGACCACGGCCGGGTTCGTGTGCGCGAGCAGCAGCGAGTGGCCGTCGGCGTGCTGCAGACCCTCACCGGTCAGCGTGGTGCGGCCCGCGGTGGCGCCGAGCACGAAGCCGCGCGCCATCTGGTCCGCCGCCGCCCACAGGCCGTCGCCCGTGCGCTGGAAGCCGAACATCGAGTAGAAGATGTAGATCGGGATCATCGGCTCGCCCTGCGTGGCGTAGGACGTGCCGACCGCCGTGAACGACGCCGTGGAACCCGCCTCGTTGATGCCCTCGTGCAGGATCTGGCCCTGCTCGGACTCCTTGTAGGCGAGCATCAGGTTGGCGTCCACCGAGGTGTACGCCTGGCCGTTCGGGTTGTAGATCTTCTGCGTCGGGAACATGGAGTCCATGCCGAACGTCCGTGCCTCGTCCGGGATGATCGGCACGATGCGCGGGCCGATCTCCGGGTCCTTCGCGAGGTCGCGGACGAGCCGGACGAACGCCATCGTGGTGGCGACCTCCTGCTTGCCCGAACCGCGGCGGATGCCGTCATAGACCTTGTCGCCCGGCAGCACCAGCGCCTTGGACTTGGTGCGGCGCTCCGGCAGGAAGCCACCGAGCTGACGGCGGCGCTCCAGCATGTACTGGATCTCCTGGTTGTCCTGCCCGGGGTGGTAGTACGGCGGCAGGTACGGGTCGGCCTCGAGCTGTGCGTCCGAGATCGGGATGCGCAGGCTGTCCCGGAAACCCTTGAGGTCGTCCAGGGTCATCTTCTTCATCTGGTGCGTCGCGTTGCGGGCCGCGAAGTGCGGGCCGAGCGAGTAGCCCTTGATGGTCTTGGCGAGGATCACGGTCGGCTGGCCGACGGTCTCGGTCGCCGCCTTGTACGCCGCGTACACCTTGCGGTAGTCGTGGCCGCCGCGCTTGAGGTTCCACACCTCGTCGTCGGTCATCGGCTCGACGAGAGCCTTCGTCCGCGGGTCGCGGCCGAAGAAGTGCTCCTTGATGTACGCGCCGTCGTTCGCCTTGTAGGTCTGGTAGTCACCGTCGGGCGTGGCGTTCATCAGGTTGACGAGCGCGCCGTCGCGGTCCGCGTGCAGCAGCGCGTCCCACTCGCGGCCCCAGACGACCTTGATCACGTTCCAGCCGGCGCCGCGGAAGAACGACTCCAGCTCCTGGATGATCTTGCCGTTGCCGCGCACCGGGCCGTCGAGGCGCTGCAGGTTGCAGTTGACCACGAACGTGAGGTTGTCGAGCTGCTCGTTCGCGGCGAGCTGCAGCAGGCCGCGCGACTCCGGCTCGTCCATCTCGCCGTCGCCGAGGAACGCCCACACGTGCTGGTCGGACGTGTCCTTGAAGCCGCGGTCGCGCAGGTAGCGGTTGAACCGCGCCTGGTAGATCGCGTTCATCGGGCCGATGCCCATGGAGACCGTGGGGAACTCCCAGAAGTCCGGCATCAGCCGCGGGTGCGGGTACGACGGCAGGCCGCCACCCGGACCGGCGTGCGAGTACTCCTGGCGGAAGCCGTCGAGCTGGTGTTCCGACAGCCGGCCCTCGAGGTACGCGCGGGCGTAGACACCGGGGGAGGCGTGACCCTGGATGAAGATCTGGTCGCCGCCACCGGGGTGGTTCTTGCCGCGGAAGAAGTGGTTGAAGCCGACCTCGTAGAGCGAGGCGCTGGACGCGTACGTCGAAATGTGTCCACCGACACCCACACCCGGCCGCTGCGCGCGGTGCACCGTCATCGCCGCGTTCCAGCGGATCCACGCACGGTAGCGACGCTCCACCTCCTCGTCACCGGGGAACCACGGCTCCCGCTCGGTGGGGATGGTGTTGACGTAGTCCGTGCTGGTCAGCGACGGGATGCCGACCTGGTTCTGGCCCGCCCGCTCCAGCAGTCGCAGCATCAGGTAACGCGCCCGCTGCTGACCGCCACCCTTGAGCACCTCGTCGAACGACTCGAGCCACTCCGAAGTCTCTTCGGGGTCGATGTCCGGCAGGTGTGCTGCCAGACCGTCGCGAATGACACGTACCCGCTCGGGGCCTGTGTTCTGCGGGCTCAAGGTGTCTCCTCGGCTTCGTTGGCGGTACTCGCGATGGCCCGGAAACCGTGCCACGCGCTCCTATCGTTGTCCTTGCGCGACGACTTCGTCACCGCTACTGATCGGTAGTTCTGGATCGTGTCGCTCACGCGCGCGCGATAAGAGGTATGTAGAGCGTGCCTCATGCCAGTCTAGGGATCTCCACAGGGGTGCCTGTTCCGGCGTGTCAAGTGGTCAACAGTTGCGCCGGAGGTAGCTGACAGTGTTCGCTAGCCCGAGTAACGGACTCTGGCGGCAGTCTTAGGGCTGTCGCTCTTGCGTAGTTGGAGGAGTGAAAACCGTGGTCGCCGCGGAAGACGCCGGCAAGATCGGCGTCGCCGAGAAGCTCGGGATCGAATCGGGCATGGTCGTCCAGGAACTCGGCTGGGACGAGGACGTCGACGACAACCTCCGTGCCGCAGTCGAGGAGCAGATCGGGGGCGACCTCCTCGACGAGGATGCCGACGAAACTGTGAGCATCGTGCTGCTCTGGTGGCGGGAGGACGACGGTGACCTGGTGGACGCCTTGCTCGAAGCTACCGGCGTGCTCGCCGAGGACGGCGTGATCTGGGTTCTCACCCCCAAGACCGGCCGCCCCGGGCACGTCGAGCCGAGTGACATCGCCGAGGCCGTCCCCACGGCGGGCCTCTCGCAGACGTCGAACATCAGCGTGGCCGACGACTGGGCCGGCACCCGCCTGGTGTGGCCGAAGTCCACCAAGGCCAAGCGCTGACCTACCTCAAGCTGACATAGGGTTGATCCACGGGCACTGACACCGCCCGTGGTTCGTCTCGTCAACCGGAGGGGTCTGTTTCATGGCGTTCGAGGTCGGTTCGGAAGCCCCGGACTTCACGCTCAACGACTACAACAAGCAGCCTGTGACGCTGTCGTCGTTCCGTGGCGCGAAGAACGTCCTCCTGGTCTTCTACCCGTTCGCGTTCAGCGGCACCTGCCAGGGTGAGCTCTGCCAGCTGCGCGACGAACTGGCGACCTACGAGGACGAGAACGTCCAGGTGCTGGGCGTGTCCGTGGACTCCCCGTTCGCGCTGAAGGCGTGGGCGAACCAGGAGGGCTACCAGTTCCCGCTGCTGTCCGACTTCTGGCCGCACGGCGCCGTCGCGCAGTCCTACGGCGTGTTCAACGAGGCCGTGGGCATGGCGCTGCGGGGCACGTTCCTGGTGGACGTCGACGGCGTGGTGCGCTTCGCCGAGGTGAACGCGCCGGGTGAGGCCCGCGATCAGGACGCCTGGAAGAAGGCCGTAGCCTCTCTCAAGGCATGATGTAGCTGTACCCCCTGCGTCTTCGGGCGTGGGGTCGGGGCGTGTAGCTCAGCGGAAGAGCACTCGGTTTACACCCGAGCGGTCGCAGGTTCGATCCCTGTCGCGCCCACCAGATATGCGTCATTCAAACCGCGCACCGTAGAGAACCATCTACGGTGCGTGTTGTTGTTTTTACTATCTGTTACATCGTTTTCTGGGAATGACGCCTGCAGAACTACCGAAGGCGTGGCTCGCTCTGCCGTGGCTCCAGCATCACTGCCATCAACGGCCTCAGCTGGCACTATGCCCGGTTCCGCCTCTGCGGGGGCCGTCTTGCCCAACGGCGGCCCCTGAACCGCAAGGAGTGACTTGAACGGCTCGTTCAGCTCGTAGCGCTCGACACTGCCATCCTCGCCGATCCGCAGACTCTTGAAGAACCCGCGGTTGATCTGTCGCCGGATCTGGTTCGGTGCCCACGCGTACTCCGATTCGCACCTTGTTGCAGCCCGTAGTGAGAGCTGCAGCGTCGACAGGACATCGGTAGTCGCCACCTGGGCAGCCCGGAGCTGTCCATCGGCTTCCGCCAACTCGCGCGTGAAGCGCTGCATCTCGCTCGCAAGGAGATCCTGCGGCACAGCGTCCGCATAGTGCGCTCGGAGCAGCACTTGGCGCTCTGCCTCGACTGACGCGCGGCGTGCCTTCGCTCGCTTCGTCGTTCGCTCAGCATCTTCGCGCTGAGCCTCCAGGCTCCACTCAACGCCGGCTTGGATCAGGGCTGCCGCTTCCGGCTTGACTTGGAAGCCCTCGTAGAACCGAAGAATCCCCTCTTCGATGCGCTCCACCCGTACAGCGGGTCGCTGGCAGTGATTCACTTTTGTCTTCTTCTTTGAGCACATGAAGTAGATGTACTTGCCGCCGTTGCCCTTGGCTTCTGAGTACACCAAGCGTCCACCGCATTCGGAGCAGTGGATGGTACTTCGAAGGTAGTGATTGTGCTTTCGGTCCTTCTCGCCCGTGTTGTTGTGAGCGGCCAGAATATCCTGCACTGCAAGCCACTTCTCTGGCTCGACGATGGCCTTATGCCTGCCTTCGTAGTGAATTCCTCGGTAGGACACGATGCCGATGTAGTACGGGTTCTGCAGGATGTGGTACATCGTCGTCAGGGAGATGGGTGCTGCTGGCTTGGTACGAGTTGGGCGAGTGGTCAATCCTTTTGCTTGTGCGGCCAGTGTCAGATCGATCCCTGACCACTCGCCGGTTGAGTACTCGTCAAAGCACCAGCGGATGATATCCCAGCGATCCTCGTCTAACTCAACCCACGAGCGCTCAATTCCGCCGCGCATCTCTCGTCGATTCGTATAGCCGATCGGTGCGCGATACGGTGTGCCGCCCTCCTCTGCCTTGGCGATGAGGCCTTTCATAACCTCCTCTGCCAAGTTCGCCGAGTAGAACTGAGCTATCTCAGCCATGACGCCGTAGAGCAACCGCCCGCTTGGGCTGTCGTCGATGTGCTCCATGCATGACACGAGCTTCACGCCGTATCTGCGGAGCAACAGATTAATTGCCAGGTCATCTTCGCGGTTGCGAGCGAGGCGATCGATCTTGTGGATAATGACGAAGTCTGGCCGCAGACGCTTTACGTCTCGAAGCATGCGTTGGAGGTCATCCCGTTTTGCTGAACGGGCAGATTCCCCGGCGTCCACGTACTCGTTCGCGACAGTGGCGCCAAGCTGCTCAGATTTTAGGTAGCAGGCACTGCGCTGAGTATGAATTGAATACCCCTCGGCGTTGCCTCCACGCTGAGCTTGCTCCTTCGTGCTCACGCGCAGGTAGATTAAGGCAATCGGTGAGGAACGCGAGCTCTCGGCAGCACGACGTTGAGCGCGTGGTGGCTGGCGCTGGATGGCTGCCGCCAGCCTTGGAGAAAGATCGCCAACTTCCTCGACGGATTCGGGGACCTGCTTGGCTCGAATCTCCTCGATGACGTTGGCTCGCGCTTCCCTGCGGCGGGCAATGTTTGCCAGGCTTGCCACGGTCTTGGGTGAGCGCTCGGTCTCCTCTTCGTGGGAGGAATGATCGATCAGTTCTGACTGTTCGTTCTCGCCGTTGATGCGCACATCATGCCTCCTTGTTGGTTGATTCATCGACGAGTCGAATAATGTCGGTGCGAGTCGTGAGTTCAACTTCCAGCTCGTTCAGCATCGCTGTGATCATGGCGAAAACTTCGCCGTGGCGAGTCAGCCTGCTGCAGTCCACGGCTATGAGGTGGCTGATTTGTGGGTTCTTGTTGAGGTAGTAGAAGAGTCCAATGAGGGCCTCGAATGTGGCCATGTGGCTGGAGCCGACGCCGATTACCGCAAACTCGTAAGTGATGTGCAGGCCCATGTCCTCGGCGTATTGGCTGCACAAGTCGCGTTGAGTCTCGGCCGATACTCGACCGTTTGCTCGAATAAAGGACACTGCAAGGTGATTTCGGGACGCTGGCAGCCTTGCGCGTGCAATCCTAGTGCGCGTTTGAAATTGCGGTTTCTTTCATTGCTGGAATCCTTTCTTTCAGGATTTTCTCAGTACTCTCGCGATGTGCCAAGAGAGGAAAACCTGTCCTAATCTGTTGGGGTGGTGCTGTGGAATTGACAGCCCAGTGTTTTAAGCAGGCGGTAGGTGGAGACAATCTGCCACCTACCGCCTTCGAGTGAGGTTTAGCCTTGCGGCTCTGCCTTCTTCGAGCGGCTCGCAGGCTTGCCGGGTGCGGCTTCGCCGCCGAACAGGCCTTCGATGGCGTCGCGCCTACTCTTCGCCTCACGCTCGATCTCTTCGAGTGCCGCCGCAGCCCTCG
>NZ_JAXAVW010000068.1:0-20791 GCF_033949945.1 Lentzea miocenica | reverse complement strand
ATGCCTAGATGCCGCGCTGCCACGCGGTGACCGTCGCGTGGTAGCTGTTCGCGCTCGTGGTGTCGAAGTTGAAGACGTGCCCATAACCGTTGACCACGAAGGCGTCCAGGCGCGGCGCCAGCGGGTAGAACGGCCTCTCGGAGTTGACCAGCGCCTGTGCCGACGAGCAGTCGGCGCCGAGCGGCGGGGTGCCGCAGAAGTAGTCGGCCGAGGTCTGCACGGTCATGACCGGCACGTTGATGGCCGCGCTCACCGGAAGCACGAGGTTGGACATCAGGGCGGTGGTGACGAACTCACCCGCCGACACGACGTCCTTTGTGGACTCGTCGAGGTCGATCACGGCGGAGATGTTCGGGCCCGGCGCGTGGAACATGTCGTAGCGGGTACCCGGCGCGGTCGTCAGATAGCCGACGTCCAGGCCTCGCAGGCTGAGCTTCGGGTCGATCGCGGCGGGGATCAGGTTCGTCAGGGCCGGCACCGCCCTGACGTAGTCCCACTGGTGCGTCATGCCGGTGACCAGAACGCCGTCGACGTCGCGGTACCTGCCCGCCTCCACCATCGCGATGGCCGAGCCGATGGAGTGCCCGCCGACGAGCACCTTGGCGAACCGCGGGCGCAGGTTCCCGATCACCTGGTGCACCGCTTCGGCCTGGTTGGGGACGTCGACCAGGATGCTGAGCGGTTTGGTGCTCCTGCCGGAGCCGATCCGGTCCACCACCATGGTGGCGATGCCCGCGCTGTTCATCGCCCGCGTGACCGATCGGGTCTCGCCCTCCACCGGGATGTCCCAGTACCCGCTGGTGTAGGTGCCACCGGGGACGAGCACCTGGACGGTCGTGGCTCCCTGCGGGACGCAGAGCTTGCCGTACATCACCTGCCTGATGAGCCCGAACTGGACCGGCGTGTTCACGTCCTCACAGGTGGTCTGGGCAGCGCTCGCCGGCGCGGGCACCGGTGTGAAGGCAGCGAGCAGCACGGCGGCACAGAGCCGACGGAAACGCATCGGGGAACAACCTCCAGCTAGCGGGGGACGACCGTCATCATCAGGTCGTTGGGGTAGGCCGCGTTCGTGAACTTGACGCGCACGGGCCGGTCTGGGACCAGCCGGTGGCGAGAGCAGACCGTCGCCGCGACGATGACGATCTCGGTCAGTGCGAAGTGGTTTCCGATGCACTGGTGGATACCGCCGCCGAACGGGACGTACGCGCCCTTCGGCAACTGCCGCGCGCGTTCGGGGGTCCAGCGGTCCGGGTCGAAGCGTTCGGGGTCGGGGAAGTTCGCCGGGTCGTGGTGCATCGTGTGCGGGCTGAGGATCACCTCGGTGCCCGGTGCCAGCCTGATGCCGCCGAGTTCGACCTCCTCGGCGGTGCGGCGCATGAGGAGCCAGAGCGGGTACTTCCGCAGGACCTCGTTCGCCACCTGGCCGAGGTAGGTCAGCTTCGGCACGTCGTCGATCGTCACCTGACGCCCGGCCAGCACCTCGTCGACCTCCGCCAGCACCCGCTTCTCGACCTCGGGGTTGGCGGCGAGTTCGTGGAAGATCCAGGACAGCGCCAGCGCGGTGGTCTCGATGCCCGCGGTCAGCAGCGTGACGACCTCGTCGAAGACCTGTTCGCCGGTCATCGGGTCGCCGGTTTCGGGGTCTCTGGCCAGCAGCAGCGTCGACAGCAGGTCGCCGTGGTCGGCGTCGTCGTCACGCCTGCTCGCGATGACCTCGTGCACGATCGCGCGCATCCGGGCGATGGCCGCGTCGAACTCGCGGTTGGCGGGGATGGGCAGCTTCTCGACGAACCCCGGCGACAGAGCGCGCGCGATCCCGTTCTTGATGATCACGAAGATCGACCGGCGGGCCTCGTCGACAGCGCGTTGGCCGATCTCGGTGGAGAACAGGGCCTCACCGACGATCGTGACCGCCAGGCCCTGCATGTCCTCTTCGATGCGCCGTACCTCGCCCGGCCGCCAGCTCTCCACCAGGTCGCGCGCCGCGCGGGCCATGGTGTTCGCGTAGCCGGCGATCCGGTCGCGGTGGAACGCCGGCTGCATCATCCGGCGCTGGCGCAGGTGGAACGCTCCGTTCGACAGCGCGAGCCCGTTGCCGACGAACGGCCGGAATTTGTCGAACATCCGGCCTTTGTGGAACTTCGGTGCGTCGGTGACCAGCACCTGGTGCATCAACTCGGGGCTGGTGACGAAAAAAGTACGCATCGGCCCGAGACGGACTTCGACGAGATCGCCCTGGCCTCGCAAATTCGCGGTGAACTCGAATTTTTTCCGCAACATCGGTAAGGAGTGCCCGAGAAATGGCAGCCGACCGGGTGCCACCGGGACGGACATCATCGCTCCTCGTCACATGGAAAGAGGGGGACAACCATATGAGTCGTTCGGTGGAGAGTGACAGTGCCCGATCGGGTGGCGTGCGTTCACACCACTGGTCTAGTCGTGTGCGCTTTGTGCCTGACTAAGCTGGTGCGTCCGCAACTTGAAGAGGTGGTCGTCGTGTCCAGCGAGCAGAACTGGATCCCGCAGAGCGTGGACGTCTCCGTGCCGAGCGCGGCGCGGGTGTACGACTACCTGCTCGGCGGCGCGCACAACTTCGCGATCGACCGCATGATGGGCGAAAAGGTCGAGAAGATGATGCCGCACGCCCGCAGCGCCGCGAGGGTCAACCGGGCTCTCCTGCGCCGCACGGTGCGCTTCATGGTCGATCAGGGCGTGCGGCAGTTCCTGGACATCGGCTCGGGCATCCCGACCGTGGCCAACGTGCACGAGGTCGCGCAGGAAGAGGCTCCCGAGTCCCGGATCGTGTACGTGGACCGCGATCCCGTGGCCGTCGCGCACGGTGAACTGATCGTCGCGGGCAACGACCGCGTCAGCGTGCTCCAGGCCGACATGCGTGACCCGGACAGCATCCTGACCAGTGGTGAGGCGAACCGGCTGCTCGACTTCGACCAGCCGATCGGCCTGCTGATGTTGTTCACGGTGCATTGGGTGCCGACCGAGGCGGACCCGTGGGGCCTGCTGAAGCACTACCGCGAGGCGCTGCCCAGCGGGAGCTATCTCGCGATCTCGCACATGGCGAACGACCACGCCAACGACGAGGCCTTCGCCGCGGCCAACAGGATGAACCAGGCGGGCGGAGACGTGGTCGTCGAGCGCAGTCGCGACGAGATCGCGGCCTTTTTCGGTGATTTCGAACTGGTCGAGCCCGGACTGGTCAAGTACGCCGAATGGCGACCCTCCGGACCTGGTGACATTTCCGACGATCCCGCGGTGAACAGGGTCGCGTACGCCGGTGTCGGTCGTAAGTCATAGAAAATATCGATAGAGTGATGTTGATTCACGCCGGTTGAGGTGAGACCGACCGTGCGTGGGTAAACTGCCGGACCTCAGAGCCATTTGCGAGGCGGCCTCGAATGCCCAACCCGAGTCGAATACCCGGCGTCACGCCCTCGCTTCAGGACAATGACAGGGCGCGGATGACGCTTGCCCGGAAGTGGTCGTATCGCCTGCTCGCCGCAGTCGCGATTCCACTGGGCCGGGAAGATCTCGACGCGGAACTGAGCGGCAGGCTCGACGCGTTGTGCGCGCTGCTGCACGAAGAACCGTTCACCACCGCTCCGGTCGAGGACATCGGCGCGGATCTGGCGAAGCTGGGCCACCTGGGGCAGCACGGGCTGCGCTGCACCGTGGAGGTGCTCGGCAAGGGGCTGGTGGCACTGCCGGAGCTCCAGCCCGTCGAGCGGTACGCGGAACGGGTCGCGCTCGCGCTGGGCGCACTCGGGACCGGCTTCACGGCGGCCAACGCCGAGTCCGTGCTCACGCAGCAGGAGAGCATGCAGAAGTCGTTGCTCAAGGCGGTGCGCGACGCGAACTGGAACCTCAAGGAGAGCGAGGCCCGCTACAACGAGGTGGTCAAGTCCTCCTCCAACGGGGTGCTGATCGTCGATCTCGACGGGCGGCTGCTCCGGGTGAACGGGGCCGTCGGCGACATCCTCGGGCGCACCTCGGACGAGCTCACCGGCGTGCCGCTGCTCGACCTCATCGCGCCCGGCTTCCGCGAGATGCTGCGGGAGGCGATGGCCGAGCTGGTCGGTGGCGGCGCCGAGCGGATCAGGCAGTCGCAGCGGATGCTCCGCGAGGACGGTGAGACGGCGCGGCTGTCGTTGACCGTGTCGTTGCTGCGCGGCGCTGACAACGAGCCCAACCACTTCGTCGTGGTGGTCGAGGACGGCACCGAACTGGCGCTGCTGCAGGGCGAGCTCAAGCGGCAGGCGTTGCACGACGTGCTGACCGGGCTGCCGAACCGCCAGTACTTCACCACCCAGCTGGAGATCGCGCTGCGCAAGGCCGACGCCGAGCACGGCATCACCGTCTTCCACCTGGACCTGGACGCGTTCGGCATGGTGTGCAACAGCTTCGGCGGCCGGGTCGCCGAGCGGCTGCTGCAACACGTCGCGCAGCGGCTGAGGGTGGTGATGGCGAGCGAGAAGGCCATGATCGCCCGGTTCGACGGCGACGAGTTCGGCGTTCTGGTGGAGAACAGCGCGACCACGCCGAGCGTCGGCGCGATCATGAAGAACGTCAACGACGACCTGCTCGAGCCGATCTACGTGGACGGTCACGGGCTGGCGGTGTCGGTGAGCGCGGGCGTGGTGCACCGGCCGGCGGCGGACGTCGAACCGGTCGACCTGCTGCGGGTGGCGGACACCGCGCTGCGCCGGGCCAAGGTGCGCAGGCGTGGCCAGTGGGAGGTCTTCCACGCGGGCCAGGACGCCGAGGTCCGCCGTGACCACCTGCTGGCCGTCACGATGCCGGGCGCGTGGGAGAACGGCGAGATCACCGTGCGGTACCGCCCGATCGTGCGGCTGGCCGACGGTGAGGTCAGCGGCGCCGAGGCGGTCCTGCGCTGGGATCGGCCGGATCTCGAGGCGATGGAGCACGACCGGTGCGCCGGCCTGGCCGAGGAGACCGGCCTGATCCTGCCGCTCGGCGAGTGGCTGCTGCGGATCGCGGCCGGGCAGTCGGCGTGGTGGCGGCAGCGCGGGCAGTTCGACCGGTCGCTGGTCGTACGGCTGACCGCGCACCAGTCGACGGACGCGGACCTCGTCTCACGTGTGGTGCGGGTGCTGGAGGAGACCGGGCTGACGGTCGGTGACCTGGCGGTCAGCATGCCGGCCGAGGTGCTGCCGCTGACAGATGCGGCCGACAACCTCGCGGTGCTCGCGGGGCTGGGTGTGCACGTGGGGCTCGACGACTTCGGGCTGGGGCCGCTGGATCCGGCTGCCGTGGGGGACCTGCCGGTGAAGTCCGTGCGGGTCGCGCGCAGCCTGGTCGAGCGCCGATCCCCTTACGTGACAGCGTTGATGCCACTGGTGCGCGGGGCGGGCATGACGGTCGCGGTCGACGGGATCCGCAGCGCGGAGCAGGCCCAGTGGTGGCGTGCGGTGGGGGCGGACTTCGCCACCGGCGAACACTTCGGTGCCGCTGGGACGGCGAGCGACTTCCTGAAGAGGTTGGAACCCCGGTGACCGGACGGGGTCGGGGTCACGTCCGGCCACCGGAGGAGTCTGCTGCTAACCAGTGAACTTCGCCAACGCCTTGGTGAATTCGTAGGTTTGCTGGTTGATGCCGCTGCACGAGGAGCTCATCGCGCCGCAGTTGCCCCTGTCCCGGTTGACCGCCCAGAACGAGACGCGGGACAGGTGCTTCGAGTTCGCCCACGTCACGATGTCGCGGAAGTTCTGCGGGGTGACGGTCTCGCCGGTGTCGGTCTTGCCGTTCATCGACGACAGGCCGCTGCGCCGGTACGCCGCGTCGTCGGTGAGGCCGTACGTCGACTTGACGTGGTTCTTCAGGCCGTCGACCGCGCTCTTGGTGTAGGCGAACATGTCGCCGCCGCTGCCCCAGTCGAACGGCATGACGGCCCAGGTGTCGATCGGCGCTCCGAGTTCCTTGGCACGGGTGACCAGGCGCTTGCCCCACGAGTTCGGGCCGGTGCGGTCGGTCGGCATGGTGATCACGGTCTTCACGCCGGGGTTGTTCTGCTTGATGATCTTCAGCGCGCCGAGCACGCGGTCCTGCGTGGTGTTGTTCTCGAACTCGGCGGCCTCGATGTCGATGTCGATCGCCTTGAGCGCGTAGGCGTCGATCACCTTCTGGTAGGCGCCGGCGAGTGCGCTCGCGGAGCCGCAGAACTGGCCGAGCTTGTTGCCGGACCAGCCGCCGATCGACGGCACCGCGTCGCCACCGGCCGCGCGGATGTTGTTGATCAGGGTCTTGTCCGAACCCGTCAGCGAGCGGTTGCCGTCCCACTTCGGGTTGCAGGTGCCGTCGCTGAGGATGAACGCGAGGGTGAAGCTCTTGATACCCGTCTGCTGCATCACCGTGGCGGGGTTGGGCTGACCGCCCCACTGGTAGAGGTAGGGCGCCGCGAGCACGGGGTTGACGGCCGCCTGTGCGGTCGTGGGCAGCGTGATCGCCGCGCACGTGGCAGCGACAGCGCCGACGAGGAACCGCTTCATCAGTCCTCCAAGACTGCTCGGTCCAGGGCGGCGGAGCTGGCAGTGAGGGGGCTCACAACGCATTCAAAAATGGACTAGACCACCGCTATCTGTCAAGAAGGTAGTCGAAAACCGGGTGCTACCCCGATCGGCGGGCGTCGCTGATCTTGTCGGTGCAGCGTGGTGAAATCGAGTCGTGGCACTTGCACCCCAGCTGGTCCGCCGGAAGCCGGAGACGCGCCCGCGTCCCCGGTGGGATGAGGCTGCCCAGCGGGTCTTCGCACATGAGGGTTTTCTGCGCGTGCTGGGCGGCCCCGGCACCGGCAAGACGACGTTGCTGGCCGAGCTGGCCGCGCACGTCGTGCTGGAGCTGGGGGCCGATCCGGAGAACGTGCTGGTCCTGACCGCGAACCGGCGTGCGTCCGTGGCGTTGCGCGCACGCATCACGCAGCTGCTGACCGGGCGGTTGTCGGCGATCCGCGAGCCGTTGGTGCGGACCGTGCACTCGTACGCGTTCGCGGTCCTGCGCAACCAGGCCGTGTTGCTCGACGAGCCGCCGCCCCGGTTGTTGTCCGGGCCGGACCAGGACGCGATGGTCCGCGAGCTGCTGGCCGGCGACGTCGAGCTGGGTGCGTCGCAGTGGCCGCAGCGGTTGCGGCCCGCGCTGGAGCTGCCGGGGTTCGCGCACGAGCTGCGGGATTTGCTGCTGCGGGCGGCGGAGCGCGGGCTGGGGCCGGAGGACCTGATCGAGCTCGGTGAGGAGCACGGGCGGGACGAGTGGGTGGCGGCCGGCCGGTTCGGGGCGCAGTACGAAGCGGTGAACCTGTTGTCCGGCATGGACTCCGCGACGGCGTACGCCCCTGCCTACGACGCTGCCGAGCTCGTGTCGACCGCTTATGCCGCGTTCGTGAACGACGAGGAGTTGCTGTTCGGCGAACGGCGCCGGGTGCGGTACCTGCTGGTCGACGACGCGCAGCACCTCGACCCGATGCAGTACTCGCTGATCAGCTCGCTGGGGTCGGCGGCGGAACGGTTCGTCCTGGCCGGCGATCCGGACCAGGCGATCTTCACGTTCCGCGGCGCCGATCCGGAGATCCTGCGGGACGTGCCGGGTGAGACCGTGGTGTTGCGGCAGTCGCACCGGATGACGCCCGAGGTGCGGGACGCGGTGGCGCGGCTGGCTTCCCGCCTGCCAGGAGCTTCTCCCGCGCGCTCGGTGCTGCCTGCTGACGGCGAAGGTTCCGTGCAGGTGCGGTTGCTCGCCTCGTCGGCGCAGGAAGCGACTTGGATGGCGGATCAGCTGCGGCGCTCGCACCTGGCCGATGAGGTGCCGTGGTCGCAGATGGCCGTTGTCGTGCGGTCGGCGACGTTGTCCTTGCCTGTGCTGCAACGGGCGTTGCTCGCCGCTGGCGTGCCGGTGTCCGTGGCGTCGGACGAGTTGCCGTTGGCGCAGCAGCCTTCCGTGCGTCCGTTGCTCGCTCTCATCCGTGCGGCTGCTTCGCCCGGGTCTTTGGACGAGGACACCGCGGCCATGCTGCTGTCGTCCTCCTACGGTGGCGCGGATCCGTTGGCGCTGCGGCGTTTGCGGCGTGGCCTGCGGCGCCTCGAGATGGCCGCGGGTGGCGACCGGCCGAGCGGTGAGCTGCTCGTCGAGGTGGTGGAGACGGCCGACCGGCTGGCGGCCCTGGAGGACGCGGAGTCCCTGCCCGCGCGCCGGATCGGGCACCTGCTGGCGTTGGCGCGCAAGGCGATCGAGGCCGGGAAGTCGGTCGAGGTCGTGCTGTGGGACCTGTGGACGGCGACGGGTCTGCAGGAGCGCTGGGTGGCGCAGTCGGCCCGGCGCGGGATGCCGGGCATGCAGGCGGACCGCGATCTGGACGCGATCGTCGCGTTGTTCGAGGCGGCCGCGAAGTACGTCGACCGGCTGCCGGGTTCCGGGGTGGCCGGGTTCGCGGACTACCTGGAGTCGCAACGGATCGTCGGCGACACGCTGGCTGCCGCGGCACCGACCGGTGAGGCGGTGTCGGTGATCACCGCGCACTCGGCGGCAGGCCGCGAGTGGGAGGTCGTGGCGGTGCCGGGCGTGCAGGAGGGCAGCTGGCCCGATCTGCGGCTGCGCGGCACGGTGCTGGGCGTCGAACGCATGGTGGACGTGCTGGCCGGCCTCGAACCGTCGGTGTCGGCGGTCGCCCCGATCCTGGCGGAGGAACGCCGGCTGCTGCTGGTGGCGGCTTCCCGGGCGCGCTCGAAGCTGTTGATCAGTGCCGTGCGCGGTGAGGACGAACAGCCGTCGCGGTTCCTGGACGAGATCGAGTCGTCCGCTGAGGACGAACGGAAACTGCACCGCCCGCAGCGCGGTCTGGTGCTCGGTGAGCTGGTCGGCGAGCTGCGCCGGGTGGTGTGCTCGGACTCGGAGGATCCCGAGCGGCGCGCGCGGGCCGCTGAGCAGCTGGCCCGGCTCGCTGAGGCCGGTGTGCCCGGCGCGCATCCGGAGTCCTGGTACGGCCTGGCGGAGGTGTCCGTTGGCGCTCCACTGTGGACGGAGGAGCAGAAGGTCAGCGTGACGCCGTCGACCATCGAGGTGATCACGAAGTGCCCGCTGCGCTGGGTGGTCGAGCGGCACGGCGGTCAGGACCCGGCCGAGCTCGCCTCGGTGACCGGAACGCTCGTGCACGCGCTGGCACAGGCCGCCGCGTCCGGGGCCGATTCGGCTCAGCTGCGGGTGAAACTGGACGAGGCGTGGGCGGCGGTGGACGCGGGTGCGCCGTGGTTCTCCCGCCGCGAACGCCTGCGCGTGGAGAAGATGCTCGACACGTTCCTCGCCTGGCTGGCCATGAGCCGCAGCCAGCTCACGCAGGTCGCGGTCGAGGAGGAGATGGTCGTCGAGGTCCCCAAGCGCGACGGCGGCCCGTGGCTGCAGGTGCGCGGCCGGGTCGACCGCCTCGAACAGGACGAGGACGGCCGCCCTGTCGTGATCGACCTCAAGACCGGCAAGAGCCCGGTGTCCCGTGAGGCGTCGCAGGAACACCCACAGCTGGCCGTCTACCAGCTGGCGTCGTCGCTGGGCGGCTTCACGCACATCGGGCTGGGCACCGAGCCCGGTGGGGCCCGCCTGCTGTACGTGGCGAAGGAGGACAAGAAGACAGGTGCGGTCGAACGCACCCAGGCGCCGCTCGACGAGCAGGGCGTCCAGGCGTGGCTGGAGGTGGTGCAGGGAGCCGCGGAGTCCGTGCTGGGGCCGCGGTACACCGCGCGGGAGAACGCGGACTGCGACCGTTGCCCGGCGCGCACGACGTGCCCGGTCCACCCGTCCGGACGACAGGTGAGCGAGTAGGTGGCTGTGACCTGCGCGTTTCGTCTGTTCGAACGGTCGGCGAACACACCGGCACGGGTGGTGCGGACGCGTGTGATCCGGGTAGGAAGATGTGTGTGTGACGTTGCTCAGCACCTGTGACCGCGCTGCCGCCCGATGACGGTCAGTCCTTTCGAGATCGCCGAGGCGCTCGGGCTGAACAAGCCGACCCCCGAGCAGGCCGAGGTGATCGCCGCACCAGCGCAGCCCGCGCTGGTGATCGCGGGTGCGGGTGCGGGCAAGACCGAGACCATGGCCGCGCGCGTGGTGTGGCTGGTGGCGAACGGTCTCGTGCTGCCGGACCGGGTGCTGGGCCTGACGTTCACGCGCAAGGCGGCACGCCAGCTCGCGGACCGCGTGCGGGCTCGTTTGCGCAGGCTGGCGGGGTCGTCGTTGCTGGACGAGCTCGACCCGAGCGGCGAGACCAAGATGGCCGTGCTGACCGGCGAGCCCGTGGTGCTGACGTACCACGCGTACGCCGGGCGGTTGGTCACCGAACACGGCCTCCGGCTGCCGGTGGAGCCGGGCGTGCGGCTGCTGACGCAGACGGCGTCGTGGCAGCTCGCGCATCGCGTGGTGTCGACGTGGGCGCGCGACCTGGACACGGACAAGGTGCCGGCCACGGTCACCGGCTACCTGCTGTCGCTGGCCGGTGAGCTGGGCGAGCACCTCGTGACGCCTGAGCAGCTGGAGGCGCACGCCGCGGAGCTGTGCGCGTTGATCGAGAACGCTCCGAAGGCGCCACGGCAGCGTGACGCGCTGCCGGAGAAGCTCCGCGAAGTCGTTGCAGCACAACGGCTGCGGGTCGCGCTGTTGCCGTTGCTGGACGCGTACCAGCAGCGCAAGCGCAAGGAGGCCGCGCTGGACTTCGCGGACCAGATGTCGCTGGCCGCGCAGCTCGCCGCGTTCCCAGAGGTGTCTTCCGGCGAGCGCGAACGCTACGGCGCCGTTCTGCTGGACGAGTACCAGGACACCGGCCATGCGCAGCGCGTGCTGCTGCGGTCGTTGTTCGGGCTCGGTGAACCGATGCCGGTGACGTCGGTGGGCGACCCGGCGCAGGCGATCTACGGCTGGCGCGGGGCGTCCGCGGCGAACCTGCCACGTTTCGCCGACGACTTCCCGCCGACCAGGAAGTTCGGTCTGCTGACCAGTTTCCGCAACCCGCCGGAGGTCCTGGAGCTGGCGAACGCCGTGTCGTTGCCGCTGCGCGAAGCCGGTCTGGAAGTCGACGAACTGCGCGCCCGCCCCGGTGCCGGCGCCGGTGACGTGCGGCTGGCCCTGCACGAGGACATCCGGCAGGAACTCGACTGGCTCGCGGACAACTTCGCGGCGCAATGGGAGGCCCACCTCGACGCGGAAGGCGTGCCCCCGACCGCGGCCGTCCTGGTGCGCCGTCGTTCGGACATGGCGGCCATCGCGGCAGCACTGCGCGAACGCGGCCTGCCGGTCGAGGTCGTCGGTCTCGGCGGATTGCTGGACGAACCCGAGGTGCGAGACCTGGTCTCGGCACTCCGCGTGCTGGTGGACCCGCTGGCAGGCACCGCGGCCGCACGCTTGCTGACCGGCTCGCGATGGCGGCTCGCGGCCGTCGACCTCGCCGCGCTCTGGTCCCGCGCACGCGACCTGGCGGGCGTCGCACCGCGACAGTCCGTTGTGGACGATCCACTGCTGGTGCTGGCAGACGCACTGCCCGGCGAACACGCGGAACAAGCAGGCCTGGCCGACGCGTTGGACGACCCCGGCGACCCGGACGCCTACTCGACCGACGGCTACCGGCGAATCCGGCGGCTCGGCGGCGAGCTGGCGGCGTTGCGACGAAGGCTCGACCAGCCCCTGCCCGAACTGGTCGCGGACGTCGAGCGCACGCTCCTGCTGGACATCGAGTCGATGTCGCGCCCCGGCATGGTCGGCCGCGCCCACCTCGACGCCTTCTCCGACGTGGTGACGGACTTCGCCGCCGCCTCCCCGTCCGCAACGCTGCCGTCACTGCTCGACTACCTCTACACCGCCGAACACGCCGAGGACGGCCTGGAACCCGGCGAGGTGGAGGTCTCGGAGGACCGCGTCCAGATCCTGACCGTCCACTCCGCCAAGGGCCTGGAGTGGCGCATCGTCGCGCTGCCGCACCTGGTGCGCGACGTGTTCCCCGGCCGCAAGAAGTCCTCGTGCTGGCTCAAAGCCGTGACCGAACTACCCGCGTCCCTGCGCGGCGACTCGGCCGACCTGCCGGTGCTGCGCCTGTCCGCCGGCTTCAACCGCAAAGAGGTCGACGAAGCCCTCACCATCCACGCCGAGGAGTTCGAAGAACGCCGCCTGGTAGAAGAACGCCGCCTCTTCTACGTGGGCGTGACCCGAGCCGAACACAGCCTGCTCATGTCGGGCCACTGGTGGTCGGAGTCCGGCGAGAAGCCCAAGGGCCCCTCGGTGTTCCTGCAGGAGATGCACGAGGTCCTGCAACGCGACAACCCGCCGGGCGACATCTCGGTGTGGGCGGCCGAACCCTCCGCCGACACCCCGAACCCGCTCGCCGAAGACGTGAAAACCTCCCAGTGGCCGGCCGACCCCCTGGGCAAACGCCGCGACGCCGTGGTCGAGGGCGCCGCCATGGTCCTGGCCGCCATGGACGCCCTGCGCAACGCCCCACCCGAACCGCTACCGCTGATCTTCGACGAGCCCGTGCCGGAAGTGGTGGACGAGGACTACCCGCCCCCCGTCGACGAGCCCCCGGACGACGACTTCCCACCGGAACCCGAACCCCTGCCCGACGACGTGGTCCCAGACGACCCGGAAATGCCGGAAGACGCCGACCCGGACGGCTGGGCCCGCGACGTGGACGTGCTGCTGGCCGAACGCGCAGCCGCCCAGAACCGCCGCGAACAGGTAGTCCTGCCCGACCACCTGTCGGTCTCGCAACTGGTGGAACTGGCCAAGGACCCGGACGCCCTTGCCCGCCGCCTGCGCCGCCCCCTGCCGTTCCCACCCAATCCGCTGGCTAGGCGTGGCACCGCGTTCCACACGTGGCTGGAGAACCGGTTCGGTGCCACCCGGCTGCTGGACATCGACGAACTGCCCGGCGCGGGCGACGCCGAGGCCGCGCCGGATGCGGATCTGGAGCGCCTGAAGGAGTCGTTCCTCGGTAGTGCGTGGGCAGATCGGACGCCGCACGACGTCGAGGTGCCGTTCGAGGCCGAGTTCGACGGGATCTCGGTGCGCGGGCGGATGGACGCCGTGTACCGGGATGCGGACGGCTGGACCGTGGTCGACTGGAAGACGGGTGCGGTGCCGGACGCCGAGGCGCTGCCGGCGCTGTCGGTGCAGTTGGCGGCTTATCGGCTGGCTTGGGCGAAGTTGGTGGGGGAGCCGTTGGAGCGGGTTCGGGCTGCGTTCCACTATGTGCGGCATGACCACACGGAGCGGCCGGCGGATCTGCTGGATGAGCAGGGGTTGAAGGACCTGATCCGGTCCGTGGAGTCGTGACGGCTCCGGGGGTCGGGAAGGCTCCGGGGGTCCGGACGGCTCTGGGGGTCCGGACGGCTCTGGGTGTCGTGACGGCTCCGGGGGTCGGGAAGGCTCTGGGGGTCCGGACGGCTCTGGGGGTCCGGACGGCTCTGGGTGTCGTGACGGCTCCGGGGGTCGGGAAGGCTCCGGGGGTCCGGACGGCTCTGGGGGTCCGGACGGCTCTGGGTGTCGTGATGGCTCCAGGGGTCGGGACGGCTCTGGGTGTCGTTATGGCTCTGGGGGCGGGCTCCGAGGGCGTGATGGCGCGGCCTTGCGGGGCGCGAAGGCGCGCGGACGGTCGGGGCGGACGCGGCGGCGGGACGCGGCGGGTCGGGACGCGGAGGGTCGGGCGCGGTGGCGCGCGGAGGTGCGGGTCGGTGCGCGGTGAAGCGTGGTCAGGGGTGCGTTGTCGGGCGGTGCTGTCGATCACCGCGGATGCCGCTGTCGATCACCGCATGCTCAAGATCGCGAGTTGTCCACAGGCTGCGACTCTTTGAACTGCGGTTATGTCGGGCCGGGTAACCTGTGGATAGCCGGGAACCCAAAGCGCGTTTCACTCGTTGCGTGACAAGGAAGCGCGCGGGGGCAGCAGCGGGCCCAGGCTGGAAGGGCGACCGGAGCTCTCAAAGAGGTGCGGTGGCCGGAGCCTTCAAGGATGAGGTGCCCGGAGGATCCGGGGCGTCTGGCTCGGGCTGCGGCTGGATCGGACCGCGGCTGGCTCGGAGCGCGGCCAGGATGTGACTGCCGAGGTGGCAGGCTCGGGCTGCGCGGGGCAGCGCGCGAGAGGGCTCCGGGCTGCCAGGAGCTCTCGGGGCGATCGGCTCAGGCTTCGGCCGGCGCGTGCGAGGCCTTGAGGACCCGTTCGTAGAGGACCTCGAGCAGCCAACGCCCGAAGAGGGACGGGCCGAACTCCGGTGAGCGGTCCTCCGGCGGGACCATCAGGTCTGCGGTGGAGTCGTCGGCCACCACGACGCCGATGCCGTAGTAGTCGAGTTCGATGTAGGACCAGGCCTGGGACTCGTCGGTGCGGGGGAGCATCACCGCGCACGGGGCCAGGGTCAGCAGGGTCCCGCAGGATTGCAGGGCGCGGTCCGTTGTGGATTCGCTGACCAGGACGCCCACCAACTCCACCGCGGCCACTGGGAGGCGGTCGTGGGCTTCTGGCTCGAACCAGGAGCGGAACCACGAGGGGTCGGCGCGGGGTGGCCAGCCGTTCTGGGTTCTCCACTCGTGCACTTCGGGCAGCAGGCGCACCACCGCGGACACCTGCTGGCCCAGGACGGCGACGTCGGGAACGACGACTCCGTCCCAGCCGAGCGCGGTTGCGGCGCGCTGAAGAAGCGTGTGCACAGGGCGCATCCTAGGGTTCCTCGCGCAGAAAATGACAGCGTTTGCGGGATACTTGGTTAAGGATTACCCAGGGTGGTCATGGGGATGCTTTGGCCACTTTCCAGGCCCATGCTACGAGCGGGATCTGCAGTGGCAGGCGACCATACGCCAGGGCTCGGGCTTTCGGCGACTTGTCGCGGAAATCCAGAGCCATTTTCACGTTTGCCGGGAAGACGGCGATGAACAGCGCGGTGGCGGCCAGGGCGCCCAGGCGGCGCGTTCGGGGCACGGCTACCGCGGTGGCCACGGCCAGTTCGGCTGCGCCTGACGCGTACGTCCACTGCCTCGGGGTGCCGGGCAGGGCGCGGGGGACGATCGCGTCGTAGAACTTCGGCCTGGTGAAGTGGGTTGCGCCTGCCAGGCCCAGCAGTGCGGCGAGCGCCAGCGCCGATCGCGCTCGGGAACGGTTCGGTTCCATGCCGTCACACTGTCATGCCTACGCCGCGTAGGCGAGGCGGGGCTGGCCTATTCTCCACGAGCGTGGCAGGTGATTCTCCTCATCCCGAACGCGCCGCGGTGGCCGCGTTGACCGAATCCTTCGTGGCCGGGCTCTGCGAGTGGATCAGGATTCCGTCGATTGGCGTCGACCCCGCGCATCGCGTTGACGTGCAGAGATCCGCCGAGTGGCTGGCTGGAGAGCTTGAGAGAGACGGGTGGCCGGAGGTTCGGATCTGGGATCACGGGCCCGCGCTTCCCGCTGTCTTCGCCTGCTGGCCGGCCGAGGATCCGGATGCGCCGACGGTGCTCGTTTACGGTCACCACGACGTGCAGCCGGTCGATCCGGTCGAGCGCTGGCATCATCCGCCGTTCGAGCCTGTGATCAGCGGCGATGAGCTCAGGGGGCGCGGCGCCAGCGACGACAAGGGGCAGGTCGCCATGCACCTGCTCGCGGTGAAGGCACATCTGGCCGCCACCGGACAGAATGCGCCGAGCGTCACGCTGAAACTCTTCATCGAAGGTGAGGAGGAATCAGGATCGCCGCACCTGCGAAAGCTCCTCGAGGCGCACAAAAAGGATCTCGTTTGCGATCTTGTCGTGTTTACCGACACGGCGTTGCACGAACGTGAGGCGCCCACTGTCAACACCGGGCAGCGGGGTGTTCTCGGCGGCGAGATCACGTTCTTCGGTGGCACCGATGACGTTCATTCCGGGCGTGCGGGCGGTGCGATTCCGAACCCGGCCACGGCCCTCGCGAAACTGATCGCCGCGCTGCACGACGACGACGGCCGGATTCAGCTCCAAGGCTTCTACGACGACGTGGCGGAACCGTCCACAAAGGAGCGTCAAGACTACGCCGAGCTGCCGTTCGACGAGCAGAAGTGGCTGGCGCGCAACGGAGGCGGCGCGCAGGCCGTGGCGGGCGAGCCGGGTTACACCACGCTCGAACGGATCTGGGTCCGGCCGACCGCCGAGATCAACGGGATCAGCAGCGGCTACACCGGGCCCGGCCTGAAGACGATCATCCCGGCCACCGCGACGGCGAAGATCAGCTTCCGGCTGGTGCCCGACCAGGTGCCGGAGAAGACGAAGGACCAGCTCGAGGAGTTCGTCGCCAAGCACACGCCGCCGGGCATCCGGGCCGAGGTCAGCTTCCGCGGCGAGGGGGTGCCGCCGTACGCGATCAGCCCGGACGACCCGGCCAACGCGACGGTCAAGGAGGCGATGGAGCTCGCGTTCGACCAGCCGGTCAGGTTCGCGCGGGCCGGCGGATCGGGGCCCGCGGCGGTGTTGCAGGCGTGGCTCGGGGTGCCCCTCGTCTACCTCGGCGCGACCTTGCCGGATGATCGCGTGCACGCGCCGAACGAGCGCGTAGTGGTGCCGTTGCTCCTCAAGGGTGCGGAGGCGGCTGCTCACCTGTGGCGGATGCTTCCCGAGAGGTTGGTCCGATGACCCTGTCTGACGAAGCGTCGCACTCGCTCGTCGGCGTGATCAGGATGCCGGACCAGGTGCAGAGCCCGGTCCGAGCGATCATGAAACGCGTGGTCGGTGCGATGGCCGCGCTGCTGCTCGCGGTGCTGATCGTCTACCTGGACCGCGACGGCTACCGCGACGTCAACGAGGACGGCGTTTCGCTCCTCGACTCGTTCTACTACGCGACGGTGTCTCTCTCGACGACCGGCTACGGCGACATCACGCCCGCGTCGTCGTCGGCGCGATTGATCAACGTTCTGGTCATCACGCCGTTGCGGGTCCTGTTCCTGATCGTGCTGGTCGGTACAACACTCGAAGTTCTCACCGAGCGCTCCCGGCAGGCGTTGCGCATTCAAAAGTGGAGGCGGATCGTGCGTGACCACGTCGTGGTCGTCGGTTACGGCACGAAGGGGCGTTCCGCGGTCGCGGCGCTGCTCGGCGACGGTGTCGAGCCCGGCTCGATCGTCGTC
Source organism: Lentzea miocenica (assembly GCF_033949945.1). Classification (NCBI taxonomy): domain Bacteria; kingdom Bacillati; phylum Actinomycetota; class Actinomycetes; order Pseudonocardiales; family Pseudonocardiaceae; genus Lentzea; species Lentzea miocenica. The sequence goes on along the minus strand of NZ_JAXAVW010000068.1, from coordinate 3,671 downwards.
GTGGACACCGTGCAGGAGTCGCTCGACGCCGCGTCCGCCATCGGGCTCGTGACGGTGCATGGTTCCGGTACGCGCAACGACGTGCTGAGGGTCGCCGGTGCGGCCCGTGCGCGCGCGATCGTCGTTGCCCCGAACCGGGACGACACGGCGGTGCTGGTGACGTTGACTGCCCGCGAGCTCGCCCCCAAGGCGCAGATCGTCGCGTCGGTGCGGGAACGGGAGAACGAGCACCTGCTGAAGCAGTCCGGCGCCGACTCGGTGGTCGTGTCGTCGGAGACGGCGGGTCGCCTGCTCGGCATGGCCACGGCGACGCCGTCGGTGGTGGCGATGGTGGAGGACCTGCTCACGCCCGACGCGGGTCTGGCGATCGCCGAGCGGGACGTCGAGAAGAGCGAGATCGGCGGGTCGCCGCGGCACCTGCCCGACATAGTGCTGGGCGTGGTGCGGGGCAAGACGCTCTACCGGGTGGACGCTCCCGAGGCGGACGCGATCGAGCCGGGTGACCGGCTGCTCTACGTCAAGAAGGTGACTCCGCCCGGCGGGGAGTAGGCAGCACGGCCGGTGCGCGCAGGGGCGCGTAGCGGAAGAGGAACGCGTAGAAGCCGCCCGCCAGCGCTGCGAGGCACAGCAGCAGCGCGGTGAGGCGGCGGCCGACCGGTAGTCCGACGGGGAGCGAGGCGGCGGACTGCACCATGTCGGGTTGCGGGTTGTCGCCGGTCATGACGATCTCGACGGTCTCGCCCTTGTTGTGGCCGCAGCCGTCCAGCTTGGCTTTCTTCTTCTCACCGCCGGCGTCCCACTCGACGGTGTCCATGCCCTGGCCGCACGCGCCGGTCTCGACGACGGTCGCGGCCACGGGTCTGGGAGGTTCCTCGGCGCCGAGGACCTTGGAAGGCACCAAGAGCGCGACCGCGACCCCGATCCCGACCAGTCCGACGACCAGCAGGATGAACACCCATCTGTCCGGGCTTCGCGGAACCGCCACACTGCGATGTTCGCAGACGCGGCGGCCCGCGTGGAGCCCAGGTTTACTTCGGCAGCTGGCGGAGCTTCTCGACCTTGACGGTCTTGCCGTCGGACACCGTGCCGGTCACGGCGACGAGGTCACCGTTCTTCGGCTTCTCGGTCACCGCGGACAGGTCGAGCGGCGTCTGCAGGCCGTCCACCTGCACCAACGTGGCGTTGTTGCCGTTGACGTCCTTGATCGTGCCGCGCTCGTTCGCCTTGGCCAGCGCCACGTTCAGCGCCTTGCCGTCCTTCACGCGCACGGTCACGCGCTGGTCGGCCTTGAGCCCGGCGAGGTCGCCGCCACGCAGCTTCGTGGCGCCGTCCGTGGTCAACGACACCTCGCTGCCGTCGTCCTTGGTGATCGTGAGCTTGCCCGACTCGACCGACTTCACCCGGCCGACCACGAGCGTGCTGTCCTTCAGACTCGCCTTGTCCGGACGCCCCGGCTTGCCAGGACCGCCGGGGTGGCGCTCCGCGAACACCATGTTCGGCGGGCCGTCGGGGTCGTCGGCCGCTGTCGCCACCGCGATGCCGCCGACGGTGAGCCCGACGGCCGCGACGATGGCGCCGGCCCACGCTGATTTCTTCGACATGGGCCCAGGGTGCGCGGGCAATCTGAGCGTGAGCTGAAGGCGAGTCGCCCGAAGTCCCGATGATCAGCAGAATGGTGAGGTGTCCGCCAGGGTGTTGGTGATCGAGGACGCCGAGGCGATCGGCGCCGCGGTGTCGTCCGCGTTGCGCGAGTCCGGGTACGAGGTGCAGCACCGGCTGGACGGGCGTCAGCTGGAGGCCGACCTGGGGCGCTTCCGGCCGGACCTGGTCGTGCTCGACGTGATGCTGCCCGGCCGCGACGGCTTTCAGCTGCTCGAGGTGATCCGCCGGGCCTCTGGCGCCGGCGTGGTCATGCTGACCGCGCGCGACGGCGTGCCGGACCGGTTGCGCGGGCTGTCCGGCGGGGCCGACGACTACGTGGGCAAGCCGTTCGTGCTGGCCGAGCTGGTGGCGCGGGTGTCTGCCGTGTTGCGCCGTCTCGGTCGCACGCCGTCGACGGTGCAGGTCGGTGACCTGGTGGTGGACGCTGATGCTGGTGTTGTCATGCGCGCTGACCGGATGATCGAGCTGACCGCGACCGAGTTGCGGCTGCTGGTGTACCTGGCGGCTCAGCGCGGGCGAGTGGTGTCGAAGACGCAGATTCTGACGGCCGTGTGGGGATACGAGGACTACGACCCGAACCTGGTCGAGGTCCACATTTCCGCCGTGCGCCGGAAGCTTGAGGAACACGGCACGCGGTTGGTGCACACCGTGCGTGGTCTTGGGTACGTGTTGCGGGCCGACGAATGAACCTGCGCACGGTGTCGTTGCGGCGCCGGGTTGCGGTTTCGGTGCTGCTGGTGCTGTTCCTGGTGCTGGTGGCGTTGGTGATCTCCGTCGACCGGACGTTCGAGGGACAGTCCAACAAGGACGTCGACGTGGTGCTGCGCGACGCCGAGACGCGTGCGACCGGGTTGATGATGCGTGGGGTGCCGCCGCGCGATGTGGTCCGGCAGCTCAGCAAGCGGAACGTCCACGTGACGGTGGAGCTGGCCAACGGCAACCGGTTCGGGGACGAGCCGGAGGAGGGGCCGTTCCAGCGCAAGAACCAGGTGATTCGCGGGGCCAAGTTCACCTTTTATGCCGACACCGAGGCGATCTCGCAGGCTCAGGTTCGGTTGCGGAAGCTGCTGATCATGCTGGGGCTCGGGGCCATCGTGATCACCGGGGTGTTGATGATCTGGGTGGTCCGGCGGGCGTTGGCGCCGTTGGACGCCATGACCTCGCTGGCGCAGGCGATTGCCGCTGGGCATCGGGGTGGGCGGTTGAACCCGTCTCGGACGGATACCGAGCTGGGGCGCACTGCTGCTGCCTTTGACGGGATGCTGGACTCGTTGGAGGGGTCTGAGCAGCGGACTCGGCGGTTCGTCGCGGATGCCGCTCATGAGTTGCGGACGCCTATCACCGGGGTTCAGGCGGTGGCTGAGGCGCTGGTGCAGGCGCCGGTTGATTCGCCTGATCGGGATCAGATGTCGTTCTTGCTGGTGCGGGAGGCTCGGCGGGCTGGGCGGTTGGTGGACGATCTGCTGGCGCTCGCCCAGTTGGATGCCGGGTACGAGATGCAGCGGGAGTCTGTGGATCTGCTCGGGTTGGCTGAAGCCGAGGTGGCTCGGACTCGGTTTGTGGCGCCTGATTTCGACATTGCTGTCGAGGGGGTGCCGGTTGTTGTGGTCGGGGATGGGCAGCGGTTGGCGCAGGTTCTGGCGAATCTGGTGGACAACGCTCGGCAGGCGACTGGGCCGGGTGGGGCTGTTCGGATTCGGGTGGATGTCACTGGGTTCACGGTGTCGGATGACGGGCCTGGGGTGCCGGAGGGGGAGCGGGAGCGGATTTTCGACCGGTTGGTTCGGTTGGATGACGCTCGGGATCGGCGGTCTGGGGGGTCTGGACTTGGGTTGGCGATTGCTCGGGGGGTTGTTCGGGCTCACGGTGGGGAATTGACTTGTGAGCCGTCTGGGCGGGGGGCGGTTTTTCGGGTTGTGTTGCCGGGGGGTGCTTAGGGGTTCGCGGCTTGTGTGGGTGGTTGGGTTGCGTAGAGCGAGTCACCTTGCGTGCTTCCCTCTGGGGGCTCC
>NZ_JAXAVW010000067.1:0-22372 GCF_033949945.1 Lentzea miocenica | reverse complement strand
TCCGCCCCCAGTCCCCCGCCAATCTGATCAGGGGGTACCACGCCACGCGCGGGTTGATGGCACGCCAGTTGCTTTGGGCGGAGGCGTGTTGCGTAGGTGGTGCGGTCCGGGCGGGTCCCCGTCACAAGCCGGGCCAGAGCGAGCCACGCCCAGCAAGGGGTGTCAACTCGACGAAAAGCGTGTCGAGTTGACACCCCTTGCTGGGCGCGGCTTGTGCTGAGGCACGACTCGTGACGGGGACCCGCCCGGAGCGCTGCTTCAAGCTAAGGACGCCTCGGCTTCGCCTTTGGGTCGCCTCGCCTGCGGCATCGGCTTGGGTGGCTTGCTGAGAGTCGGCTGAGATGTTGCGGGCGGCTGGCTCTCAGGAGCGGCATGCTGTGCGTGTGAAGCCTCGGGTGCTGGTCGTGGACGACGAAGTCGGCGTGCGTCGGGCGTTGGAGCGTGGTCTGGCGGCGGAGGGCATGGAGGTCGTTACGGCGGCTGATGGGCCCACTGCGTTGAGGGTGGCGTTGACCGGCGCTTTTGATGTTGTGTTGTTGGACATCATGTTGCCTGGGTTGTCCGGGTATCGGGTGTTGCAGCGGATGCGGGCCGATGGGGTGCGGACGCCGGTGTTGATGGTGTCGGCCAAGGACGGGGAGGTTGATCAGGCGGACGGGCTGGATTTGGGGGCCGACGGGTATCTGGTCAAGCCGTTCAGCTTTGTGGTGTTGGTGGCTCAGGTTCGGGCGTTGTTGCGGCGGGGTGGTGGGGCTCGGCGGAAGTTGACGTTGGGGAATCTTGTTATTGATCGTGGGTTGCGTGAGGTCAGTTGGGCTGGGCAGGACGTTTCGCTGAGTCCTCGTGAGTACGCGGTGCTGGACGTGTTGGCGTCCCGGGCTGGGTCGGTGGTGACCAAGGACGAGTTGTTGCGGACTGTTTGGGGGGACGAGCAGGCTGCTACGCGGAACGCGGTTGAGGTTTATGTGGGGTACCTCAGGCGCAAGTTGGAGGCTGTTGGGGGTGGGGAGGTGGTGCGGACGATTCGGGGGCATGGATACATCGCGTCCACTCCGGACCTCGACAGTGCGTTGGGGAACAAGTGAGTCCTCGCCGCTGGTGGTTTCAGCGCACGTTGCGCTTTCGGATCACTGTGGTGGCCACTGGGGTGGCTTTGTTGTGCTTGCTGGCGTTCACGGGGTTGGCGCCGGCGTTGATCGGGTTGATTCAGATCACCGCGGTGGACCAGGAGTTGGCGAAGCAGCCGCCTCGGGTGCTGGACGTGTCCGGGGTGCCGGTGGACGGGGGTGCGCCGCTTCCGTTGACTGCGCAGGACATTCGTACGTTGAAGTCTGGCGAGCCGGTGTTGAGGTTGGACGGGGCCTCTGCGTACCGGTGGCGGGGGCAGGTGGTGTTCGCGGGGGACGGGTCGCCTCGGCTCGAGGTGTACGGGGACACGTTGCTCGGGTACGAGAACGCCAACACGTTGGGGACGCGGTGGTTGGCGTTCGCGGCTGTGCTGGTGGCCGGGTTGGTGGGGATCGCCACCTGGTTGTCGGTGCGGTCGTCGTTGCGGCCGGTTGAGCGGATGCGGGTTGCCGCTGGGGAGTTGCCGCACGGGGAGCGGTTGCCGGTGCCGCCGTCGCGGGACGAGTTGCAGGCGTTGGCTGAGGCGTTGAACGCCTTGCTGGCTCGGCGGGATGAGGCCTCGGATCGGTTGCGGAGGTTCACCGGGGATGCGGCGCACGAGTTGAGGTCGCCGGTCGCTTCGGTGCGGGCTCAGGCTGAGGTGGCGGTGGCGCATCCGGATCCGGACTTCTCGATCGAGGTTCTGGAGTCGGTGGTCGAGGAGTCGATTCGGCTCAGCGCGCTGGTGGACTCGTTGTTGATCCTGGCTCGGGCGGACACCGGGGTGCCTGGGCGGGCTGATGCGGTTGACCTGGTGTTGGAGGCTGAGGCGGCGATTTCTCGGTTGGACACCGAGTTGTTGGTGCGGTTGACGGCTCCGCCGTCGGCTTGTCTGGTGTCGGCCACTCGGTCCGAGGTCGAGTTGGTGCTGGACAACTTGCTGCGCAACGCCGTTCGGTATGCGTATTCGACGGTCACGCTGACGTTGGTGCCGGTGGGGCGGGACGTGCGGTTGTTGGTGGATGACGACGGCCACGGGATTCCCGTTGAGCACCGGGCGAGGGTGTTCGACCGGTTTTATCGGGTGGAAGAGGATCGCGGGCGGCGGTCGGGTGGTTTCGGGCTCGGGCTGGCGTTGGTGGCGCATCTCGTGCGGCGGCGCGGAGGGTCGGTGCTGGCGGCGGAGTCACCTGCCGGTGGTGCGCGTTTGGAGATCCGCTGGCCGTCCTGGTAGCAAGCTCAGGTGCCAGAGTTGCGAGCGTCGGCGCTGGTCGACGCGCCCGTTGCCGTTGTTGCCGGTGCCTTGGTCGAGACCTCGCTGATCGCGGGGTTCGGGGTGAAGGTGCCGGGTCCCTTGCTGTGCCTGGGAGATGTGCTCACCGGGCCGTTGGGCGTTCGGTTGACGGTCACCCGTGCTGATCTGTCCGGTGTGTCGGCCGCCGGGGACTTCCTGGAGCTGCACACGGACCTCGTGGTCACCGGGGCCGGGACGATGGTGGTCGACCGCGTCAGCTGGACGACGGTGGGTGGCGTCGTCGGGCGGTTCGCGGACGTCACGGTCGGACGCGGCATGGCGTTGCGGGTGTTGCAGAAGCGCTCGGCGTTGCTGGCGTCGCGGTGCGCGGAGCTGCGTGAGGCTCGGGTTGTCGTTGGTGCGGCGATCGTCCGGGATGGACGGTTGCTGGCCCAGCAGCGGTCCTACCCGGAAAGCCATGCGGGGCAGTGGGAACTGCCCGGCGGACGGGTGGAGGACGGCGAGAAGCCGACGGACGCGGTGGTGCGCGAGTGCGTCGAAGAGCTCGGCGTGCCGGTGGTCGTCGGCGAGCAGGTCGGGCCGGACGTGCCGTTGAAGAAGGACATGGTGCTGCGGATCTACGCGGCGTCGCTGGCGGAACCCGGCGGCGATGAGCCGGAAGCGTTGGAGCACAACGCTGTCCGGTGGCTCACCGCCGACGAGCTGCCTGGCGTGGACTGGCTGCCCGCGGACCGGGTGCTGGTGCCCGCCCTTCAAACGCTCCTCAACTGAGCCCGGACAGGCGCAACGCCGCGTTCAGCCGGTGCTGAGCGCGTTCGCGCGCCCGCTCGGCACCTGCTGAACGGATGCGGTCCAGCTCCGCCGGGTCGGCGAGGAGTGCGAGCGTGCGGTCGCGCACGGGTCGGAGTTCCTCGATGACCGCCTCGGCCACGACGTTCTTGAGGTCCGCGAACTTGCTCGTGTAGTCCTCTGGCTCCTTGCCGGTGCAGGAGGTGAGGATCTCGGTCAGGTTCGCAATGCCCTCGGTGGACGAGACCGCGCGACGGACCTTGCGCCGCACCAGATCCGGGTCGTCGAGCACGAAGACGACGCCGGTGGAGTTCTGCGCGGACTTGTCCATCTTGCGCGCCGGGTCCGAGAGGTCCTTGATGCGCGCGCCGACCTTCGGCACCACCGCGGTCGGGACGATGAACGCGTCGCCGTACGCGTGGTTGAAGCGGCGGGCGAGCGCACGGGCCAGTTCGACGTGCTGAAGCTGGTCCTCGCCGACCGGAACCTCCGCGGTGCCCTGCAACAGGATGTCCGCCGCCATCAGCACCGGATAGGTGAGCAGGCTGAGGCGCACGGACTCGCGGCCGAGCGACTTCTCCTTGAACTGGATCATGCGCGCGGCCTCCCCGTACGTGCAGGTGCACTCCAGAACCCAGTTGAGGGCTCCCAGCTCACGGATCAGGTCGCTCTGCACGCACGTGCTCTCCGGGGCGATGCCGGACGCGATGAGCACGGCGAACTGCTCTCTGGTCAGGGATCGCAGACGTTGCGGGTTGTGCGACGACGTCATCGCGTGCAGGTCGCTGATGAAGTACACGTCGTCCTCGGTGCCCTCACGAGCCCACGTGCGCAGCGCCCCGAGGTAGTTGCCCAGGTGGACCTGGCCCGACGGGGTGATGGCGGACAAGCGGATCATGGTGGTTGGTCCTTTCGTGAAGGACCGCCCGGACGAAACGCACAAAAAAGCCGCCCGTCGCGGGCGGCTTGTGTTCGCGTCAGCGCACAGCTACTCCGGCCGCCTGAAAGCGGCCCACCAGTAAGCGTTCATCATGCGCACGTTGGCCAGTATAGGGCTACCGTTGACGAATGTTCATCGTGCTGCTGAAGTACGCCGCGCCACTGGAACAGATCGACTACGCCCTCCCCGACCACCGAGCATGGGTCGAGAAGCAGTACGAGCGGGGCCTGTTCCTCGCCTCAGGGCGTCAAGTGCCGAGGGTCGGCGGCGTGATCATCACGCGCCCCATGCCCCGCGGCAAGCTCGACGCGCTGCTCGCCACGGACCCGTGGGCCGAGCAGAAGCTGGTGAAGTACGAGATCTGCGAGTTCGAGGCGACCCGGACGGCGCCGGAGCTCATGAAGCTGAACGAGGCCGTGCTGCAGGGCTAGAAGCGGCTGGGCACGGCCAGGGCCGGCTTTGAGCGAGCCACTCGATCGCGGCTTCGAGCACGCGATCGTGGGTGCCGTTCGTCCTTGAGTCGTTCGGGTTCGGTGTGTCCGAGCTCGTGACGGGCGTGTCCGAGTTCGTGACGGGCGTGTCGGGGGCGATCGGTTCGTTGCCGTATACGCGTCCTGTGCGGTCGGCCATGTGTGTTGTGGTGATGGCCAGCCGTGCGCCGTCGGGCAGTTTGAAGGCCTGGTTCGCGGTGGCGTAGCCGGCGGTTGGTTCGCCGAAGGTGCGGACGTTGTCCGCGCCCAGGAACGAGATCAGCACCGCCTCGCCCGAGCTCGCGGTGTGGCGGTCGATGAGCACGGCCACCGGCTGGTTTTGCGCTGCGGGGACCTTGGTACGCCGGAACGCTGTGTTCTTGCCGTTGTAGACGTGGCCGCGGCGGATGCCCCAGCCGTGGCCCCCGGTGTTGCCGTGGCCCCCGGTGTTGCCGTGGACGTCGGTGTTGCCGTGGACGTCGGCGTTGCTGCGGTCGTGTGGGCTGACGAACCGGCCCTTCTCGCCCTCGCCGAGCAGCGGGGCGACCACTGTGAGCATCGGGTGCATGTCGCCTCCGCGGTTGCCGCGCAGATCGACCACCCAACCGGTTGGTTGGTGCGCGATGAGGCTGCGAAGTACGGCCAGGCCGGCGGTGACGTACGCGTCGCCGTTGCGAGAGTCGGTCTCGGGCAGAACCAACTGGGCGGTTGGACCGACCACCCGGTCTGTCGGCTCAACCAACTGCCCGGTTACTTCGACTGACCGGTCGGTTACTCCAACTACCTGGGCGGTTGGACCGACCAACTGGTCTGTCGGCCCAGCCAACCGCCCGGTTGCTTCGGCTGGCCGGTCCGTTCGCTCGACCAACTGTCGGGTTGCTTCGACCGACTGGTCTGTCGGCCCAGCCAACCGCCCGGTTGCTTCGGTCGGCCGGTCCGCTCGCTCGACCAACTGTCCGGTTGGACCGACCAACCGGTCTGTCGACCCGGCCAACCGTCCAGTTGCTTCGACCAACCGATCCGTCGCCTCAGCCAACCGCCCGGTCGCCCCGATCAACCAACCAGTCGGGACGGTCGGATCCGGTGCCCGCCCAGCCCGCTGCGACGTGATCAGGCAGGTGTGCGGGTTGCCCAGCGTGGCGATCACCTGACGGATGGCGTCGTAGGTGTCCTCAGGACGGCGTGCGGAGGCCGTCGCGAGGTGAGCTTCGGCACGTAATGCGGGCCAGTCGGCCGAGGAACTCTCCATCGAGTGCCGCTGGAGGAGGTCCAGCGCTTTGTCGACATATGCCCGGACTCCGGCGGCTCTCAAGCTGCCTTCTTCAGCGCCTTCTTGGCTGCCTTGGCGGCCTTCTTCGCCGCCTTCTTCCTGGCCTTGTCCCGTTCCTTGAGCAGGAAGGGGACCGGGCAGCGCTTGCATTGCGGCTTCGACCGGCAGCACTTCTTCTTGAGCTTTTTACCCACTGGTTGCACTCCACTCCGGGCGATGTAGCTAGAGTAGGTGAGGCTCACTTCACTGGCACTCTTGTGTGGTAATGCCGACTTGGCCGGTACTCTGGTGTACGGCTGTGCGCATTGACGTGTCCGGCGCGAGCCCCTCCAACGCCTTCGAAGCTCTAGGAGTTCTGCGTGCCCACGGCCACCGCGCCTGCCCTTCAGACGCGCACTGACCTGCGCAATGTCGCGATCGTCGCGCACGTCGACCACGGCAAGACGACGCTGGTCGACGCAATGCTGCGCCAGTCTGGCGCCTTCTCCGCGCGTGCCGAGCTGGTCGACCGGGTCATGGACTCCGGCGAGCTCGAGCGTGAGAAGGGCATCACCATTCTCGCGAAGAACACGGCTGTCAGGCGGCACACGCCTGACGGTGACGTGATCATCAACGTCGTCGACACCCCCGGCCACGCCGACTTCGGTGGTGAGGTCGAGCGCGCGCTGTCGATGGTGGACGGTGTCGTCCTGCTCGTCGACGCCTCCGAGGGTCCGCTGCCGCAGACCCGGTTCGTGCTGCGCAAGACGCTGTCGGCCGGTCTGCCGGTGATTCTGCTGGTCAACAAGGTCGACCGTCCCGACGCCCGGATCTCCGAGGTGGTCGAGGAAGCTCACGACCTGCTGCTGGACCTGGCCACCGAGGTCGGTGCCGACGAGTCCGTGCTGGACCTGCCGGTCGTCTACGCCTCGGCGCGTGCCGGTCGTGCGTCGCTGACGCAGCCCGAGGACGGCGGCCTGCCGGACGAGGAGAACCTGGACACGCTGTTCCAGGTGCTGATGGACCACATTCCGGCTCCCACCGTGGACGTGGACGGGCCGCTGCAGGCTCTGGTCACGAACCTCGACGCCTCGACGTTCCTCGGCCGTATCGCGCTGTGCCGCATCCACCAGGGCACGATGCGCAAGGGCGAGACCGTGGCGTGGTGCCGGGAGGACGGCGAGCCGGTCAAGGTTCGCATCACCGAGCTCCTCATCACCGAGGCGCTGGACCGCGTTCCGGCCGAGTTCGCTCGTGCGGGTGACCTGGTCGCCATCGCCGGCATCGCGGACATCACCATCGGTGACACGCTGGCCGACGCCGAGACCCCCGAGGCGCTGCCCCGGATCACGGTCGACCAGCCGGCCATCTCGATGACCGTCGGTGTCAACACGTCGCCGCTGGCCGGTCGCAACGGTGGCACGAAGCTCACCGCTCGCGTGCTCAAGGCGCGGCTCGACGCCGAGCTCGTCGGCAACGTGTCCGTCAAGGTGCTCCCGACCGAGCGGCCGGACACTTGGGAGGTACAGGGCCGTGGCGAGCTGGCGCTGGCCATCCTGGTCGAGCAGATGCGCCGCGAGGGCTTCGAGCTGACCGTGGGCAAGCCCCAGGTGGTCACGCACATGGTCGACGGCAAGATCCACGAGCCGTTCGAGCGTCTGTCCGTCGACTGCCCCGAGGAGCACCTCGGCGCCGTCACGCAGCTGCTGGCCAACCGCAAGGGCCGCATGGAGAACATGTCGGGCCACGGCACCGGCCGCATCAAGCTCGACTACGTGGTGCCGTCGCGGGGTCTCATCGGCTTCCGGACCGAGTTCCTCACCGAGACCCGCGGCACCGGCATCGCCAACGCCGTCTCCGAGGGCTACGCGCCGTGGGCGGGCGAGATCCGCACCCGCCACAACGGCTCGCTGGTCGCCGACCGCACCGGCTCCATCACCGCCTACGCGATGATCCAGCTGGCCGACCGCGGCACCTTCTTCGTGGAGCCGGGCGCCGACGCGTACGAGGGCATGGTCGTGGGCGAGAACCCGCGCGCCGAGGACCTCGACGTGAACGTCACCCGCGAGAAGAAGCTCACCAACATGCGGTCCTCCACGGCCGACGTGATGGAGACCCTGGCCCGTCCCCGCAAGCTCTCGCTGGAGGAGGCGCTGGAGTTCTGCGCCGCCGACGAGTGCGTGGAGGTGGCGCCGGACGTCGTGCGCGTCCGCAAGGTCACCCTGGACGCGAACCTGCGCGGCCGCGAGCGTTCGCGCTTGAAGCAGCGCGGCTAGTCCGCACGCTGACGTAACGCCTCACGGAGGGCGGCTGGGCCGATGGCCTGGCCGCCCTTCGCGTTTCAACCACCGAAAACCGGCCGACCCCAGGCCCGAACCACCCGACCAGGTGAGCCGTACTACCCACTGTGCGAGCAACCCGCCACCACCCCGGTACGTCCCTCTAGTGGCGCGGGTGACAAAACTTGGGTTGCCCGAACGCGACCACCACCCTTCTGGCAATGTGAGGACCATGAGGCGACTCGGGGGAGTGCTGGCTGCCGCCATCCTGTGCGGCACCGCCGCCGCGTGCACGAACGCGCCACCTCCGCCGCTCGTCCCGAAGTCCGAGGCCCCCGTCATCACCACGACGGGCCCGAAGGTCACCGAGATCGTGGTGGGCGTGGACGACGTGGCGGGCGGCTACAACCCGCACTCGCTGGCGGCCCAGAGCCCCATCACCACCGCGCTGAGCTCGCTGCTGCTGCCGAGCGCCTTCCGCGCGGGGCCCGACGGCGCGCCGCAGCTGGACCGGAACCTCATGGTGAGCGCGAAGGTCACCAAGGCCGAGCCGTTCACCGTCACGTACACGATCCGCAAGGACGCGAGCTGGTCGGACAGCGCCCCGATCGCCGCCGAGGACTTCTACTACCTCTGGCAGCGGATGCGCGTCGAGCCCGGTGTCGTCGACCCCGCGGGTTACCGGCTGATCAACAACATCAGCGCGCGCGAGGGCGGCAAGGTCGTCGAGGTCGCGTTCGGCAAGCCGTTCCCCGGCTGGCGGTCGCTCTTCGCGAACCTGTTGCCGGCGCACCTGCTCAAGGACGCGCCCGGCACCTGGTCGAACGTTCTCAGCACCAACTTCCCCGCCACCGCGGGGCCGTTCCAGGTGCGCAGCCTGGACGAACCGCGCGGCGAGGTCGTGCTCGAGCGCAGCGATCGGTACTGGGAGACGCCGACAACCCTTGACAGGGTGGTGATCCGGCGGGCCACGCACACCGCGATGGCCGAGTCACTGTCCAAAGGGGACAACCAGGCCGCGCTGCTGCGGGCGGACGCCGCGGACGTCAACCTGCTCGAGGAAAACGCGAAGCTGACCACGAAAGCCGTGCCGCGCAACGAGGTTGTGCAGGTGCTGCTGCGGCCGGTGAGTGATCAGCTCAAGGACGTCAAGGCGCGCAGGGCGATCGTGGCCGCGCTCGACCGGGACGCGCTCATCGCGTCCGGCACGCAGAGCGGGCCGAGCGCGCAGTTCCGGGCCGACTCGTACGTGGTGCCGCCGAGCCGCACCGGGTACCAGGCGACCATCACCGGCAACACGCTCAACGCGGCGGTCAGCGACCAGCTCCTCACCGAGATCGGGTACGCCAAGAACGCGCAGGGTGCGTGGGAGAAGGCCGGCAAGGCGCTCAAGCTGAAGATCGCCGCGCCCGAGAAGGTCGAGCCGTACGTCACCATCGCGAACCGGATGAAGGCGCAGCTGGCCGAGCGCGGCATCCAGGCCGACGTCGTCACGCCGAACGCCGAGGACCTCTTCAGCAAGCAGCTCCTCGAGAAGGACATCGACATCGCCGTCATGCCGCGGGTCGACGCCGGTGACTCGGCGGCGGGTCTGGCGAGTGCGTACGGGTGCGTGGGTGACGCGCCGGACGGGGCGACGCCCAGCCCGCAGAACCCGGCCGGGTTCTGCGATCAGACGATCCAGACGGACATCGAGGCCGCGCTCAACGGCAAAATTCTGCTCGGCGACGCACTCGCCCGCATCGAGCCGCAGATCCAGGCCCAGGCCGTGGCGGTGCCGTTGTTCCAGGTAGTGGATCTTCTTGGTGTGCTTCCCACGGCGGTTTCCGGGGTCGACACCGGTGCGCCGCTCGCCGGCGTGCTCAGCGGTGCACCCGAATGGCGGCGTCTCGACAAGTAGCGACGGGTCGGAAAACCGGTTGCTTTCGAGGTTTGGGCGTTGGTACGTTCGGCCGCCCTTGTTGACAGAATTCACAGCGCCCGGTTAACGAACGCATTCGCCCGGTAATCGGGCCATCGCGGCGCGCTACAAGGTGTCTCCATTGGGTCACGATCGCCCTCCTAGGTAGTGACCGCCACCTCGCCAGGTTCTTACCGTGCCACCCACGATGTGCCGGTTCGGGGCGCGTATGGCACATCACGGTTATGGGCGTGCTGGCCGACCTGGCCACGGCCGCCCAGTGCTAGGAGGGCACGTGTCGATGAGGAGAACCAAAGCACTTCCGGCGATCGCGCTGGTCGCCAGCGCGTCTCTCGTGCTGGGTGCCTGTGGTGGCGGTGGCGGGACCAGCGACAGTGATGGCGGAGACGCCACCGTCGCCGAGATGGCGAGTGCCCGCGGCGAGTCCGCGGACGGCTACACCGCGCCGGAGACGAAGCAGAGCGGTCAGGTCGTCGTGACGACCGACAAGCCGTTCACCTCGTACAACAACGCGACGGAAGACGCCAACCAGTCCTACAACACGTTCGCGTTGACGCTCGTGCAGCCTGGCGTGCACATCATCAACGGCAACAACAAGGTCATCCTGAACAAGGACACCACGGAGTCGATCGAGGTCACCTCGAAGTCTCCGCAGGTCGTGACCTGGAAGCTGAAGAAGGGCGTCACCTGGTCCGACGGCGAGGCCTGGGACTGCGACGACATCTACATGGCGTGGTTCACGCAGTCGAACTCGTCGAAGAAGGCCGACGGCACCAAGTACTTCAAGCCGGCCAGCACCACCGGGTACGACCTGATGACCGGTGAGTGCAAGGACGACCAGACGTTCGTCGGCACGTTCTCCGCTCCGTACCCGGACTACGAGGACATGTTCAACAACGACGTCCTCCCGGCACACATCCTCGAGAAGAACGCCGGCGTCGCCGACGTCACCAAGCTGAACAAGGACAGCGCCGCCGCTGACATCCAGAAGGTCGCTGACTTCTGGAACGACAAGTGGAACGGCTTCACCAAGGACCTCATGCCGGGTGCGGGCCCCTACGTCCTGACCGGCTTCGAGCCGAACCAGTCGGTGACGCTGGAGCGCAACCCCAAGTGGGTCGGCAAGCCCGGTGGCCCCGAGAAGATCGTGCTGAAGGCGATCTCGGACCCGGTCGCGCAGGCGCAGGCGCTGGAGAACGGCGAGGTCGCCGTCAACTCCTTCGCGCAGCCGGACGCGAACGCGGCCACGAAGCTCAAGAGCCTCAACGCCCAGGGTGTCACGTTCGGCGCGGGCCCCGGCCTGTCGTTCGAGCACCTCGACATCCAGATGAAGCACCCGGTGCTGAGCAAGGAAGAGGTCCGCAAGGCCTTCTTCATGTGCGTCAAGCGCCAGGACATCATCGACAAGCTCATCACCGAGGTCCAGGCCGACGCCAAGCCGCTCGGCAGCCTGATCTTCTTCCCGAAGGACGAGGGCTACAAGGACGTCTACGCGGACAAGGCCAAGGGTGACGCGGCCGAGTCGAAGAAGATCCTTTCCGGGGCCGGCTGGACGCAGGGCGCCGACGGCGTGTTCGCGAAGGACGGCGTCCGCGCCTCCTTCCGGATCAGCCACACCGACATCCCGCGACGCAAGCAGACCGTCGAGCTGATCCAGGGTCAGTGCAAGGAAGCCGGCATCGAGGTCAAGGACGACACCGACCCGAACTTCCTCGACGAGCGCGTCTCCGCCGGTGACTACGACGTCGCGCTGTTCGCGTGGTCCTCCGCGCCGTTCAAGAGCGGCAAGAAGTCGATCTACGAGACCGGTGGTGGCCAGAACTGGCAGAACCTGAGCGTGCCGAAGGCCGACGAGGCCATGAAGCAGGCTGTCTCCCAGACCGCCATCGCCGACTCGCTGAAGTACTTCTCCGAGGCGGACGAGGCGCTGGCCGGTGCGTACGGTTCGCTGCCGCTGTTCCAGATGCCGAACATGTGGGCCTTCAAGGGACTCGACCGCGTGTACTTCCAGAGCTACTACGGCGCGCTTTGGAACGCCAACGAGTGGCAGACCAAGTAATTCGCGACAGCTGAAGTTGCGCAACGCCTGACCGGGCGGGGCCGGACCACGAGTCCGGCCCCGCCCGAGCCGGGTTGCCCCCTAGGAGCCCGCCCGTGATCCGCTACATCATCCGGCGCCTGCTGATCTCCATACCCATCCTGCTGATCGGCAGCTTCGCCTGTTACGTCCTCGTCGCCACCGCCGGCAACCCCTTGGCGGAAATGCGATTCCGGCCCGGCGTCACCGACGCCGACATCAAGGCCGCCGAGATCTCCCTCGGCTTGGACAAGCCCGTCATCGTCCGCTACTGGAACTGGCTCACCGACTTCCTGTCCGGTGACTGGGGCCAGAGCATCGCTCTCGGTCAGGCCAAGACCGCTGTCTTCCCCGCCGTCACCGACGCGCTGTGGACCACCGGACGGCTCGTCATCGGTGCCGAACTTCTCGCTCTCACCCTGGGTGTCTCGGTCGGCGTGCTCGCCGCCGTGCGCCAGTACTCGATCTTCGACTACCTCGCCACCAGCACCGCGTTCCTGATGTTCTCGATGCCGATCTTCTGCGTCGCGGTCATCGTGAAGAACTACGGCATCCAGTTCAACAACGTCCTGGAGTCGATGGGGCTGGACCGCTGGCTCACCACCGCGGGCCCGCGGCCGGGTGGTTTCAGCGGCAGCTTCGGCGAAGTGATCTTCAAGTACACCGGCACGTTCCTGCTTCCCACGGTCGCGCTGATGCTGATCAGCTTCGCGGCCTACAGCCGGTTCGAACGCGCCTCGATGCTGGAGATCCTGCACTCGGACTTCGTGCGCACCGCGCGGGCGAAGGGCATCTCGCAGGGCCGCGTGATCTTCAAGCACGCGTTCCGCAACGCGCTGATCCCCGTGGCCACGCTGTTCTCGCTGAACTTCGGTGCCGTGCTCTCCGGCGCGATCATCACCGAGACCGTGTTCGGCTGGGCCGGCATGGGCACGCTGCTGGTGAACTCCGTCCGCCAGTTCGACCCGCCGATGCTGATGGGCTGGCTCGCCGTCACCGCGACGCTGATCGTGCTGTTCAACCTGATCGCCGACGTCGTGTACGGCATCCTCGACCCTAGGATTCGCCTTGGCTAACATCAACCTGGCGTCCGAGGGCGGCGTGGTGAGCAGTGCTCCCGAGTCCGGCTCCCACGAGTTCGACGCCACCAAGACCCGCACGCAGGGCCAGCTCGTCATGAGGCGGTTCCTGCGCCACCGGCTCGCGATGGTGAGCCTCGGCGTCTTCGTCTTCCTCGTGCTTTTCGCGTTCCTCGGCCCGTTCATCTGGACGTACGACTACGAGGACGTGACGAGCAGGTCCTACCAGCCGATGAGCGGCACTCACCCGCTCGGCACCACCCAGGTCGGCAAGGACATGCTGGCGCTGCTCATGCGCGGCACCGGCTACTCGCTGCAGATCGCGTTGATCGTGGCCGCGCTGGCGACCGCCATCGGCGTGACTTTCGGTGCTCTCGCGGGATATCTGCGCGGCTTCGTCGACACGGCGCTGATGCGTCTGGTCGACCTGCTGCTGATCATCCCGCAGATCGCGGTCGCCGCGATCGTGGTGAAGGGCTTCTCCGGCAGCTGGTACGTCGTCGCACTGGTGCTCGCCGCCTTCGCCTGGATGCAGATCGCCCGGATCACCCGTGGTGAGACGCTTTCCTTGGCACAGCGGGAGTTCATCGAGGCGGCGCGGGCCTGTGGCGCCTCCACCTCGCGGATCATCTTCAAGCACCTCGTGCCGAACATGATCGGCAGCATCACCGTCAACGCGACGCTGGCGATCGCGAGCGCGGTGCTGACCGAGGCCGCGCTGTCCTTCCTGGGTCTGGGAGTCCAACCTCCCGACACGTCTCTGGGCGTGATCGTCCTGGAGAACTACGGGCAGTTCCTGAACCGGCCGTGGCTGTTCTGGGGTCCGTTCATCGTGCTCGTGTCGCTCTCCCTCGCCGTCAACTTCATCGGTGACGGCCTGCGCGACGCGTTCGACCCGAGGCAGACGAAGGTGCGTGCCTGATGACCACTGTTTCCGAACTGTCGGAGGACTTCCTGCCCTCCAACACCACCGCACCGCTGCTCTCGGTCAAGGGCCTCTCGGTCACGTTCCCGACCGACGACGGCGACGTCCGCGCCGTGCGCGACGTCTCGTTCGACCTCAACCCCGGCGACGTGCTGGGCATCGTCGGCGAGTCGGGCTCCGGCAAGTCCGTGTCCTCCATGGCGATCATGGGCCTGCTGCCCAAGAACGCGATCATCGACGGCTCGATCCGCTACCGCGGCGAGGAGCTGAACGGCCGCACCTACAAGCAGATGCAGCCGTTCCGCAGCAAGCACATCTCGATGATCTTCCAGGACCCGATGACGTCGCTGAACCCCGTCTACACGGTGGGGTGGCAGCTCGCCGAGACCTACCGGGCGCACCACAACGTCTCGAAGAAGGCGGCGTGGGCCAAGGCGGTCGAGTCGCTGGAACTGGTCGGCATCCCGCAGCCGGACAAGCGGGCGAGCCAGTACCCGCACGAGTTCTCCGGCGGCATGCGGCAGCGCGTGGTGATCGCGATGGCGATCATCAACGACCCCAGCGTGATCATCGCCGACGAGCCGACCACCGCGCTCGACGTGACGGTGCAGGCGCAGATCCTCGACACCATGCTGCGCATCCAGTCCGAGACCGACGCGGCGATCGTCATGATCACGCACGACCTCGGCGTGGTCGCGGGCATGGTCAACCGCGTGCAGGTGATGTACGGCGGCACGGTGGTCGAGTCCGGCCCCGTCGACGACGTCTTCGAACGGCCGCGGATGCCTTACACCGTGGGACTTCTGGGCTCGGTCCCGAACCCGGCGACGCTCGGCAAGCGGCTCACCCCGATCAAGGGCGCGCCGCCGTCGCTGGTGAACCTGCCGACCGGGTGCTCCTTCTCGCCGCGCTGCCCGCTTGTCGCCGACGTGTGCCACGAGTGGGAACCGCTGCTGGAGGAGGCCGGCGCCGCGAACCACACGACGCGGTGCCACCGGTGGGAGCACCTGGCGACCATCGAGCAGCCGCAGAAGCTGTTCCTGCACGACGAGATCGGCACGGTCGAGAACCCGGCGGTGTTCGCCGCGGCCAACCCCGACGAGTCGCTCGAAGTCACCGCCGTGCACGGATCTCTGCTCACGGACCTGAGGGATGAGGAGGCGAAGTGACCGCGCCACTGCTGGAGGTCACCGACCTCGTCAAGGAGTTCCCCGTGCGGGGCAAGGGAATCATCCCGCGCAACATCGGCACGGTGCAGGCCGTGTCCGGGGTGTCGTTCACGCTGCACCCCGGCGAGACGCTCGGCCTGGTCGGCGAGTCCGGCTGCGGCAAGTCCACCACCGGGCGGGCGATCCTGCAGCTGCACAAGCCGACCTCCGGCTCGGTGAAGTTCGACGGCCACGAGCTCACTTCCATGAGCACCAAGCAGTTGCGGCCGTTGCGCAAGGACATCCAGATCGTCTTCCAGGACCCGTACGCGTCGCTGAACCCCAAGTGGCAGGTCAACGACATCATCGCGGAACCCCTGGTGATCCACGGTGTCGAGGGCGGCGTGCAGCGTCGCGTCAACGAGTTGATGGAGCTCGTGGGTCTGAACCCCGAGCACCGCAACCGTTACGCGCACGAGTTCTCCGGCGGTCAGCGGCAGCGCATCGGCATCGCCAGGGCGCTCGCGCTGAACCCGCGGTTCCTGGTGCTGGACGAACCGGTGTCCGCTTTGGACGTCTCGGTGCAGGCCGGTGTCGTGAACCTGCTGGAGGAACTGCAGGAACGGCTCGGGCTGGCCTACCTGTTCGTCGCGCACGACCTCTCGGTGGTGCGGCACATCTCCGACCGCGTCGCGGTGATGTACCTCGGCAAGATCATCGAGATCGGCGAGCGCGAGGCCATCTACGCCAAGCCGATGCACCCGTACACGCAGGCGTTGCTGTCCGCGGTGCCGATGCCGGATCCCAAGCAGGAGCGCAAGCGTCAGCGGATCGTGCTGACGGGTGACGTGCCGTCACCCGTCAATCCGCCGTCGGGTTGCAGGTTCCGCACGCGCTGCTGGAAGGCCCAGGACATCTGCGCCACCGAAGAACCGAAGCTGGAAAGGCGTGGTGGACCGGAAGGAACGTTGTCCGCGTGCCACTTCGCCGAGGAGCGTTCGATGGTTTAGGCAGGCGATCTGCCTGGCCTGGGATGAGCCTCGAGCTGGCCTGGGCGAGCGCGTTGTGGCCGACGCGGGTTTCGCGAGATCGCGTCGGTCATCCGGTCAACCGCTCATGTCGAATTCGGCGAAGCCCAATTCGGCATGAGCGATTCGGCCGGATGACCGACTTCCCGGCGATCTCGCCGCCCCTGCGGAGCAGGGGCCGTAAACACCGCTTTACTCTTTTCCGGTGACGCTGACTGCCCCACCACGGTTGCTCTTCGTGCACGCCCACCCGGACGACGAGAGTCTCTGGACCGGCGGCACCATCGCGCGCTACGCCTCGGCGGGCGCGCACGTCACTGTCGTCACCTGCACGCTGGGGGAAGAGGGCGAGATCATCCCGCCCGCGCTGGCGCATCTGGCCGCCGACGCCGCCGACCAGCTGGGCGGGTACCGAGTGGGCGAGCTGAGATCCGCTTGCGCCGCACTCGGCGTGACCGACCACAGATTCCTCGGCGGCATCGGCCGCTGGCGCGACTCCGGCATGGTCGACGTGCCGTCCAACGCGCACCCACGCGCGTTCGTCCAGGGATCGCTGGACGACCAGACTGCCCAGCTGGTCGAGATCCTGCGTGAGGTCAAGCCTCAGGTCGTCGTGAGCTACGACGCGTTCGGCGGCTACGGCCACCCTGATCACATCCGCGCGCACGAGATCACCGTGGCCGCGTGCGCTCAGGTCTCCGACGTGGAGCGGGTCTTCTACGCCGTGACGTCCCGCGACGCCACGAACGCCGGTGTCGAGGCGCTGGAGAACGTGCCCGAGGCGTTCCGGCTGCCGGAGCCCGGCGAGCTGCCGGTGACGCCGGACGGGGACATCACGACCGTGATCGACGTGTCGGAGCACCTGACGGCGAAACGCCGCGCGTTGCGCGCACACTCGACGCAGGTCAGTGTGTGGGACGACGGGTACGCGCTGTCGAACAACATCGCCCAGCCGCTGGTCGGCGGTGAGTTCTACGTGCTGGCGAAGGGTTCCGCGGAAGGCGCGGACACAGATCTGTTCGGAGGACTCGGGTGACCGGTAGCGGGCGAGTGCTCTTGCTGCTGCTTCTGTGCGTCGAGGCAGCAGCGCTCGCCGTGCTGGAAACGATGTTCCTGCCGCTGCGCTTCGACGGCACGCTGCTGCCGAAGCTGAGCGACTGGCCGTTCCCGATCACGATCGCGGTGGCCGTCGTCACGACGCCGTTGCTGGTGTCGTGGGCGGCCTCGCTGTCCGAACGGGTCGTCACGGCCGCGCTGCCGTTGATCGTGTGGTTCTTCACGCTGATGGTGTTCGGCTACTTCGAGCCGGGTTACGCCTCCGGCAGCCCGGTGCTGTTGCTCCAGGACTGGCGCGGGCTGCTGTTGCTCGCCGGCGGCGCGCTGACGGGTGCGGTGGCCGTGGGTGCCGTGATGGCGCGCAACGCGGCCAACCGGCCCGGCCTCTACGAGACCGCGGGCACCCAGTAGCGGTAGCGGTGGTGCTCGGCGCAGCCGAGCTCCTCGTACAACCGGATCGCCGGCTCGTTGTGCTCGGCGACCTGCAGCGCGCACGTCGTGGCGCCCTGTTCCAGACCCCAGCCCGCCAGCTCGCCCATGAGCCGCCTTGCGAGGCCCTGACGGCGATGTGACGGCCGCACCGCGAGCCGGGCGACGTGCAACACGTCCTCGACCACAGCGCCCCGCACAGCGGCGACCACGGTGCCGTTTTCGGAGCCGTTTTCGACGGTGCCGGCGAAGCACACGTTGGTGCCGCTGCCGAGCACGTGCCGTTGGGCGGGGGAAACCTCGGATCCGGCCGTGAGTTCCCACCATCCGGGAAGATCGCGACTCTCGGCTACGCCGTCGGCGAACTTCTCCAGCGGGCCGGTCATGACCAGCGACTCCGCGCCGCCGGGGTGATCGAGATCCACCCGCCAGCCCGCGGCCTCGATCGCCTGTTCCGGTGGTGAGCCGATGACCACATGAGCGGTGGGTTTGATGCCGTGCTCACGCGCGAACCCTTCGATCACGCCCAACGCACGTGGAATCGGCATGCCGGGATCGCCGCAGGTCAGCGTGCTGTTGGCGCGGCCGGTGAAGCCGTCGGCAGCACGCATCAACCAGTCTCCAAGCGGAACTTCTGCCAGGACGGGCCATGCTCGCGCGCAGAGCGATTCCAGGTGATCCACGGTGTGCACACGTCCATCCTGACTACGTTGGCGAGAGATTTTCCGCACAGGAGTTGTGACGTGGCACACCGTGCAGCTAAGGCAAGCCTGACCGGGTGATACTCGAACCTGCCGCGTACTCTCCGGCTTGCGCGGTGTGACCGATGAAGTTGGAGAGCGCAGTGACTTATGTGATCGCCCAGCCGTGCGTGGACGTGCTCGACAAGGCGTGCATCGAAGAGTGCCCCGTCGACTGCATCTACGAAGGCGACCGGATGCTCTACATCCACCCCGACGAGTGTGTGGACTGTGGCGCGTGCGAACCCGTGTGCCCGGTGGAAGCCATCTACTACGAGGACGACGTCCCCGATGAGTGGAAGGACTACACCAAGGCCAACGTGGACTTCTTCAACGAGCTCGGCTCGCCCGGTGGCGCGTCCAAGGTCGGCAAGGTCAGCGCCGACCCGCCGATGATCAAGGAGCTCGAGCCGCAGGCCGAGGGGCATTGATCATCCAACGCAGGGGCCCGGCACTGCCGGACTTCCCGTGGGACTCGCTGGCCGACCACGCCGCCAAAGCGCGCAAGCACCCCGGTGGCGTGGTCGACCTGTCGGTCGGCACGCCCGTCGACCCGGTTCCCGCGGTGATCCAGTCCGCGCTGTCGTCGGTCGCGGACATCCCCGGCTACCCGACCACCCACGGCACGCCCGAACTGCGTGCGGCCTTCGTCGCCGCCGTCGAGCGGCGCTACGGGATCGTCGGGCTGCCGGCGGACGCGGTGCTGCCCACGATCGGCTCCAAGGAGCTCGTGGCGTGGCTGCCGACCCTGCTCGGCGTCGGGCCCGGCGACATCGTGGCCGTGCCGTCGGTGGCCTACCCGACCTACGAGGTCGGGGCATTGCTCGCGGGAGCCACCGTCGTGCGGCTCGCCGACGGGGAGAAGCCGCCGGCCGGTACTCGGCTGGTGTGGCTGAACTCGCCGTCGAACCCGACCGGGCGCGTGTTGTCGGCCGAGCAGTTGCGTGACGCTGTTGCCGCCGCCCAGGCCGTTGGCGCGGTGGTCGCTTCCGACGAGTGCTACCTCGCGTTGCCGTGGGACGACGCCGCGCCGGTGTCGGTGCTGCATCCGTCCGTTGTGGACTCCTTCGACGGTGTGCTCGCCGTGCACTCGCTGTCGAAGTCGTCGTCGCTGGCCGGTTATCGGGCCGGGTTCATCACCGGTGACCCCGAGCTGATCTCAGGTCTGCTGGAGCTGCGCAAGCACGCCGGGATGATCGTGCCCCGGCCGGTGCAGGAAGCCATGCGGGCCGCGCTGGAGGACGACACGCACGTCGCCGAGCAGCGGTCGCGGTATCAGGCCAGGCGCGAGGTGTTGAAGCCCGCGCTGGAAGCTGCCGGGTTCGTGGTGTCGCACTCCGAGGCCGGGCTGTACCTGTGGTCGTCGCGCGGTGAGGACGCCTGGGAGACCATCTCCTGGCTGGCCGATCGCGGGATTCTCGCGGCGCCGGGCACGTTCTACGGACCGGCTGGTGCCCAGCACGTCCGGATCGCGCTCACCGCCACCGACGAGCGGATTGCCGCGGCAGCGGAGCGCCTCAAGGCTTGAGGGCCGACCAGACCCTGCGGGTGAACTGGTTCGGGGGCACGGCGTCCGTCGTCAGGCGGACGCTGGTGCTGATCTCCTCGCCGCTCAGACCCAGGCCGAGCACCAGGTGCCAGTGCAGGTCCCAGAGGTCCTGGAAAGAGTCCAGGTCCACGTCGGCGTCCGCGCTCACGTGCAGGACCGCTGGTTCCGCCACCCGCACCACGCGCTCTACCGCTCGCACGTCTCTGCTGTTCGTGCGGAAGCTGAAGGCCAGGTCCACCGTTTCGCTGTCCAGGCCGTACGTCGCGTACGAGTGGCATCTGTGGTGTGGCAACGACAACGGCTGGTTCGTCTCCAGGTAGAGGTCGCCCTCGAACCTCAGCGTGGGGGAGTGCTGACTGAGGGTGGCTCTGGCGCTGACGAACTCCCAGCCCGGCATGTCCAGCTTGGGGATCAGGAGTTCCAGGATCTCGCCACGGCGGGCACTTCTCGTGCGTTCGCCTGAGCGCCAGGGGATTTCCCTGCTGTAGGGCTCTTTCTTGGTGACGAAGACGTACGGCGCGTTGTCGGTCTGGAGTGACAGCACGACGACTGTTCTGCCCATCGCCCAGTCGAACGCCACCGTGGTGAGGCCTGGGGCCACGCCGTCGAAGTGGCTCTCGACCCTGGGCCACCAGCTGGAGAGTTCCTCGGCCAGGGCGCCTTTGACGTAGCGGCCCTTCTCGTCGACGCCGACGATCCACATCGCCTCTGAGCCACGTGCCGCGTTGCAGAGGGCGGCGATCTGCCTGGCGGCTTTGCCGTGGTCGACCGGCCACTGGGTTTTGAACTCCACGAAGGAGTCTTCTGACTGGGCCCCCTCCAGAGCACGTTCGATGGCGGCTCGAGCGTTCAGCTCTATCCGTTGTTTCAGCACGTGCACCTCCTCGGGTGGGGCTCAGGTGGCGCGGGCCCAGGCTGCCTGCGCAGACTGGGCCCTGGACGTCGAGTTTCCTCTTCTTTCAGTCGTTCGCGTGGAGGGCGGCGTTCAGTTCCACGCCGGTGCCCTTCCTGGGCTTGACCTTGACGGTGCCGGTGACCGAGTCGCGGATGAAGAGCAGGCCGGACTGGCCGCTCAGGGTCTGGGCCTTGACGATCTCGCCGTCGGGGAGGGTGACCTTGGTGCCGGCGGTGACGTAGAGGCCCGCCTCGATCACGCAGTCGTCGCCGAGGGAGATGCCGAGGCCGGCGTTGGCGCCCAGGAGGCAGCGTTCGCCGATGCTGATGACCTGCTTGCCGCCGCCGGAGAGGGTGCCCATGATCGAGGCGCCGCCGCCCACGTCCGAGCCGTCGCCCACCACTACGCCGCCGGAGATTCGGCCTTCCACCATGGAGTTGCCCAGGGTGCCGGCGTTGAAGTTCACGAAACCCTCGTGCATGACGGTGGTGCCTGGGGCCAGGTGGGCGCCGAGCCTGACCCGGTCGGCGTCGCCGATTCGGACGCCTGTCGGGAGTACGTAGTCGACCATGCGTGGGAACTTGTCGACGCTGTAGACGGTTACTGGGCCGCGTACCCGGAGGCGGGTTCGGGTTTGTTCGAAGTTCTCCACCGCGCAGGGGCCGTGGTTGGTCCAGACGACGTTGGTCAGCAGGCCGAACATGCCGTCCAGGTTGGCGCCGTGGGGCTTGATGAGGCGGTGGCTCAGGAGGTGGAGGCGGAGCCAGATGTCGTAGGTGTCGCGAGGGGCCTCGGACAGGGTGATTGCTACGCGGACGCCTACTACCTCTACGCCGCGTTCCAGGTCTTCGCCGAGGAGCTTTGCCGCGGACTCCCCCAGGGCTTCTGCGATCTCTGCGGAGGACACGCGGGTCGTTCCTGGGGCCGTGTCCGGGGCCGTGCCTGGGGTCGTCGCCTCGTCCAGGGCGGGGGACGGGTACCAGGTGTCCAGGACGGTGCCGTCTGGGGTCACAGTGGCCAGGCCGATGCCGTATGCAGTGCTCACGGGCACCGAGCTTAGTCCGGGGACGGGGGTTGGGCGGTGGTTGGGTTGGGTGCGGGTGGTCCGGTTTAGGGATTTCGGGGCTCCGCCCCGGACCCCGCCAATCTGATCAAAGACCAGCCCCACGCCACACGCGGGTTGATGGCACGCCTGACGCTCCTATAGATGTCAAGCGATGGTTGCGAGGTCTTTCATGATCGCGGTGTGGGCTTCGTGGAGGACGTAGCGTTTGAGGCAGCGGATGATGTCGCGTTTGGTGAGGCCTTGTTCGGTGCGTCGTTGCAGGTAGGCCTGTGTGCGTGTGCAGTAGCGCAGGCGGACGACGACGGCGGCGTGCAGGACGCGGTTGGCTTGGCGTTCGCCGCCTTTGTTGAGGCGGTGGCGGTCGGTGCGG
>NZ_JAXAVW010000066.1:0-23575 GCF_033949945.1 Lentzea miocenica | reverse complement strand
TGCCTGGTTGCAGCAAGTGCTGAGGCACGACTCGTGACGGGACCACCCACCGGAACCTCCCGTTTCAAGCGTTAAGGACGCCTCGGCTTCGCCTTTGGGTCGCCTCGCCTTCGGCTTCGGCTTGAGGGCTCGGCTTCGCCGTTGCCGGTCTAGTTGGCCGGGGGTGGGCCGGGGGCCGTTTCGAAGTTCAGGCTGGGGATCTTGGCCTTGAAGGCCTTGATCATGGCGTCCCTGCCGATCGAGTTGAACTCCTTGCCCAGCGTTCGCATGATTGAGTTGGCTGTGGGGCGGTACAGGCCCGTTTTGTAGTAGCGGGCGCCTTCTACTGGGGCGATCACGCCGCCGTCCGGGGATGGCTGGCCCAGGTATTGGCCCCACTTTGCGCCGGTGGGGTCTTTGGTCACGTTGATTTCGATTGGTTCGGTGCCGGTGTAGGCGAGGTACGGGTAGTCGTATTCGTCGGCCAGGCCGCCGATCGAGTGGCCCAGTTCGTGGATTGCGATTTGGCCTGCTTGGGCGTTTGAGCCTGCTGCGGTGGCCACTGAGCCGCCTGCGCCGCCGTATTTGGTGGTGTTGCCCAGGGCGATCACCTGGTCTGCCTGGGGGGCTAGGGCGGCGAATTCCCTGGCCTTTGTTTCGTTCACGCAGAGGAGGCGTTCGGTGTTGGCGTCTCGGCCTTGGCACCAGAAGCCCATGTCCAGGGCGGTGTCCTTGAGGAGGCCCTTGGTCGGGTCGTGGTCCACACCGGACTCGTTCGAGACGACGTTGACCTGCCACACGTTGAAGTACTGCTTGTAGGCGGCGAAGGGCTCGACGGCTGAGAGCTCGTTCCACTTGCTCAGCACGTTGGCGGTGTAGGTCGCCTGGTCATCGGCTGTGTAGCCGTCGCCTACGAAGACCAGGTCGAAGGCGTCGGCCGGGTTGCGGTCGCCGAAGATCTTCGTCACCTCGGCCGCGGCTGCGGCGCGGAAGTCTGTTGGTTCCTCGGCTGGGGCCTTTGGCGTGAGGGTTTGGGTGATCGAGCCGTCTTCGTTGAAGACCTCGCGCCATTCCATCGCCGGGGCCGCGCCACCGGCTGGTACCTGCGTGAACAGAGCCAGCGTGGCGACCGTGAGCGCCGGGAGGATCAGCCGGGAACGATGCATGCGCTGACGCTAAGCAACAGTGATGTCACCCACAAGCGGCAATCGTCGGTACTTATGGCCCAAGCCATGTGTCGGGTGAAAGTGGTGCCGGTCGTCGCGTGATCTGGGCAACTACCTACTCTGAGGTGTGTGAACCCCACCGATCTGGCGATCTCCGGGCCTCTGCTGCTGGCCACCGGGGTTGCTTTGCTCGCTGGGTTCATCTCGTTCGCGTCGCCGTGTGTGGTGCCGCTCGTTCCCGGATACCTGGCGTATCTCGCTGGGCTCGTTGGTGCTGAGGCGCCTCGGGTGGAGGCGAACGAGCCGCCGAAGGCCGGGCGGTGGCGGGTGGCTGGGGCCTCGTTGCTGTTCGTGCTCGGGTTCACGGTGGTGTTCGCGTTGGCCTCCATGGCGATTCTTGGGGCGTCGGACGCGTTGTTCTTGAACGCCGATCTGTTCCAGCGCATCGGTGGCGTGGTCACGATCCTCATGGGACTGGTCTTCATCGGGCTCGTTCCGGCGCTGCAGAAGGACTTGCGGTTCCACGCCAAGCCTCAGGCCGGGTTGCTCGGGGCGCCGTTGCTCGGGGCGGTGTTCGCGCTCGGGTGGACGCCGTGTCTCGGGCCGACGCTGGCTGGGGTGCTTGCGGTTGCGCGGAGCACCGAGGTCGGGTCGTCGACGGTGCGCGGGGCGGTGTTGGTGCTGGCTTACTGCCTTGGGCTCGGGTTGCCGTTCGTGGTGCTCGCGCTCGGTGCGCGGTGGGCGTTGGGCGTCACCAAGTGGCTGCGCACGCATGCGCGGCAGGTGCAGATTTTTGGTGGCGTGCTGTTGATCCTGGTCGGCATCGCGTTGGTGACCGGGCTCTGGGGTGAGTTCGTCGGGTGGCTGCGCTACTCGTTCGTCGACGTCGTGAGGCTGCCGCTCTAGTGATCGCCTTCCTTCGCAACACCTGGCGCGGACTCACGTCGATGAGGACCGCGCTCACGCTGCTGTTCTTGTTGGCGCTGGCGGCGATGCCCGGTGCGTTGCTGCCGCAGTTGTCGTTGAACGCCGCGAAGGTCGACGAGTACATCGCCCAGCACGGGTGGTGGGGCGATGTGCTGTTGAAGCTCGGGTTCTTCGAGGTGTACGCCACGCCGTGGTTCGCGGCGATCTACCTGCTGCTGTTCGTGTCCCTCGTCGGGTGTCTGCTGCCCCGCACGTGGGAGTACTTCAAGCAGATGCGCGCGAAGCCGGTGCTGACGCCACGCAACCTCTCGCGGATGCCGCACCACGCGCAGGCCGAGCTCGACGTGGCACCGGAAGTGGCTGTCGCCAAGGCGAAGAAGGCTTTGCGCGGCTGGCGGATGGACGTCGGCGAGGACACTGTCAGCGCCGAGCGCGGGTTCCTGCGCGAGACCGGCAACCTGGTCTTCCACTTCGCGTTGCTGGGCCTGCTGGTGTCGTTCGCGCTGGGCAAGATGTTCAGCTACGAGGGCCAGATCATCGTCCAGGCCGACGGCGGGCAGTTCTGCAACGGCGGCATCTTCAACTACGACTCGTTCCGGCCCGGTCTGCAGGTCGACGGCACGGACCTCACGCCGTTCTGCGTCGAGATCGGCAAGTTCTCCGCCGAGTACCTCGACAACGGCCAGCCCGTCGGTTACCGGGCCGACATCCGCTACCAGTCGGGCGAGGACCTCGCGTCGAACACCTGGAAGCCGTTCAACCTCCAGGTCAACCACCCGCTGCGGACCGGCGGCGACCGTCTCTACCTGCTGGGCCACGGGTACACGCCGACGTTCACGGTGACGTTCCCGAACGGCGAGAAGCGCACGCAGGGCATTCAGTGGCTGCCGTCCGACCAGCTCACGCTGGCCTCGGAGGGTGCGACGAAGTTCGATCCGCCGGGCATCACGGACTCCGAGCAGCGGCGCAAGAACCAGATCGCCGTGACCGGGCTGCTGGCGCCGACGCCGTTGCTGCACGGCACCATCCTGAACTCGAAGTTCCCCGCGCTGAACAACCCGATGGTCGCCGTCGACGTGTACCGCGGCGACCTCGGTGTGGACAACGGCCGCGGCCAGTCGATCTTCTCGATCGACATGAAGATGGTCGAGCAGGGCCGGTTGCAGAAGGTCGCGCGCAAGAACCTCGCGCTGGGCGAGGAAATCGCGCTCGACGACGGCACCAAGGTGCGGTTCGACTCCGTGAACGACTGGGTGTCGTTGCAGGTCTCGCACGACCCGACGCAGGGGTACGTGCTGTTGTTCGCCATCCTGATCATCCTCGGCCTCGGGGTGTCGCTCACCGTCAAACGCCGCAGGGTGTGGGTGCGTGCGACCCGCCAGGACGACGGGCGTACTTTGGTCGAGGTCGGCGGGCTTGCCCGCACTGACCAGGCAGGATACGGCGAGGAGTTCACGCGGCTGGCCCGCGCGGTGCTGAACGAGGAGAAGTCCTGATGCCGGTCAACGAGACCCTGGCGACCTACAGCGACTGGCTGTACCGCAGCGCGCTCGGTGTCTACCTCTTCGCGATCCTGCTGTACGCGGTCGAGCAGGCGTTCGCGCGTGCCCCGCGCAAGGCGGACGCACTGGTCGGTGCCGGTGCGCCGGTGCCCGGCATCCTCACCGACGAGCCGAAGAGCGAGCTGTCCAGGGCCGAGCGCATCGGCCGCATGGGTGCCGCGATGACGGTCCTCGGCGCGGTGCTGCACCTGGGTTCACTGGTGATGCGCGGTCTCTCCGCAGGGCGCGCGCCCTGGGGCAACATGTACGAGTACATGTCGCTGCTGTGCCTCGCCGCGGTCGTGACGTGGATCGTGCTGATGGCGAAGTTCCCGATCCGCCGCCTCGGTGCGTTCGTGCTGACGCCGATCCTGGTTCTGCTGTTCCTCGGCGGCACCGTTCTGTACGCCGAGTCCGCGCCCGTCCAGCCGGCGCTGCGGTCGTACTGGCTGGTGATCCACGTCTCGGTGATCTCGATTTCGTCCGGCGTGCTGCTGATCCCCGGCGTGACGTCGATCCTGTACCTGCTCAAGGACAGCAAGGCCGACCGCTTCCCCAAGTTGCCGTCCGCCGACGTGCTCGACCGGATGTCGTACCGAACCACCGTGCTGGCGTTCCCTCTGTTCACCGCGGGCATCATCTGCGGCGCGATCTGGGCGGAAGCCGCGTGGGGCCGGTTCTGGGGCTGGGACCCCAAGGAGACGGTGGCGTTCGTCTCGTGGGTGGTCTACGCGGCGTATCTGCACGCGCGGGCGACGGCCGGTTGGCGTGGTCGCGGGGCCGCTTGGATCAACGTCGCGGGCTTCGCTCTCAACGTGTTCAACCTGTTCTTCATCAACTTGGTCACTAGCGGGTTGCATTCGTACGCAGGTCTCTAACGAGTTAAGCACCCAGGTCGATGGAACCGTTGCCGGTTGCGTACCGTCGCAACCTGGGGGTCGGGGAAGTCCTGGTCCCTCTTGCTCAGGAGGGCCACAGCAGTGACATGGCAACCACCGGGTGAGGAACAGGGCTCCGGCCCGCAGTACGTCGACCCGCAGGCGGCGGCCTACCTCGACCCGCAGCAGTCCGGTCCGCAGCACGTCAGCGGCGGACAATCAGGCCCTTACCCCGTGGGTGGCAACCAGTCGGGGCCCTATCAGGTGCCCGGCAACGCCTCCGGCCCTTACTCCGTGTCCGGCGGGCAGTCCGGTTCGTATCAGGTGGGCGGCGGCCAATCGGGTGCTTACCCGGTCACCGGTAGCCAGTCCGGGCCGTACAGCGTGGGTGGCGGCCAGTCCGGTCCCCACAACACGGCCCAGAACACCGCGCAGTACGGCCAGTTCGCCGGTGCGCAGTACCCGAACAACTTCCCGCAGCAGGAGTACCGCTCGCAGGCCGAGCAGGTGTCGTCGCAGCAGCTGATCAAGAAGGAGAAGCGGCCGCCGACGTCGGGCTGGCGCAAGTCGCTGCACTCGCTCACCGGTGGCGCGGTCAACCTCGGCGAGAGCCCCGCTGACCTGCGTCGGCGTGAGCTGATCGGGCGGATCAACCAGCCGCTGCGCGGGTGCTACAAGATCGCGATGCTGTCGCTCAAGGGCGGTGTCGGCAAGACCACGACGACGACCACGCTGGGTTCGACGTTCTCGTCGCTGCGGGGCGACCGGGTGATCGCGGTCGACGCGAACCCGGACCGCGGCACGCTGGCGTTGAAGATCCCGCGGGAGACCACGGCGACCGTGCGGCACCTGCTGCGCGACGCCACGCGGATCACGAAGTACAGCGACGTGCGCGCGTACACCTCGCAGTCGCCGGCGCGCCTCGAGGTGCTGGCGTCAGAGCAGGACCCGGCGGTGTCGGAAGCCTTCAGCGAGGAGGACTACCGGCGCACGGTGGCGTTGCTGGAGCACTTCTACAACATCGTGCTCACGGACTGCGGCACCGGTCTCATGCACTCCGCGATGAAGGGCGTGCTGGACGAGGCCGACCAGCTGGTGCTGGTGTCGTCCGGTTCGGTCGACGGCGCGCAGACGTCCGCGGCGACCCTGGACTGGCTCGAGGCGCACGGATACCGCGACCTGGTCGCGAAGTCCGTCTGCGTGATCAACTCGGTCCGCCCCAAGTCGGGCAAGGTCGACCTCGACAAGCTCTCCGCGCACTTCCAGCAGAGGTGCCGTGCGGTGGTTCGCCTGCCGTTCGACGAGCACCTCGAAGAAGGCGCGGAGATCGCGCTGGACCAGCTCGCGCCGGAGACCCGGCTCGCGTTGCTGGAACTCGCCGCCGTGGTGGCGGACGACTTCCCGCACTCCTAGAGCCGGTCAGGTACCGCAGTCAGACCCGCGAAAGGGGCCCCGGGGTCGGGGCCCCTTTTCCGTTCACTCGTCGCGCTTGCGCTGCTCGTCGAGCTTGCGCAGGAACTCGGGGTCGTCGTCGGGTGCGATCACCTTGCGGCCCGGCGTGTACTCCGAGTGCTGCGGGGCGAACGCTCGCCACACGAGCACGGCCACGGTGAGCGCACCGATCACTGCCAGCAGGTAGATCATCTGGTCGCCACCTCCCTTTGCCACGAGATTACCCGCGGCACAGGGATTACTACGGTTTCAGTGCCGTACGGGTTCAGTGGCCTCGGTGGTCAGCTCCGAAAGCAGAGCCTTCACCTCCGTCTCACGGAACCTGCGGTGTCCTCCAGGCGTGCGGATCGAACCGATGCGACCTGCGGTGGCCCACCGGGTCACGGTCTTCGGGTCGACCCGGAACAGATTGGCGACTTCCCCAGGCGTCAACAGGCGCTCGGTGGCTGCAGTCACTCGTCCTCCTCAGATCAGACGTTCCGGTCTGATCGTGGCATCTGACCCATCAGGTACTCGAACGCTTGTTTTTTGGTAAAGAGGTAGTAAGGGACGACCGGGGCGAACCGGACATGTGTCTGTGCCCATGGCCGCTGCTTCGCAGACGGCGGCGAGTTCGCCTGGAAGTCGGTCGTCCGGCCACCGCTTCGCCACGGATTGGGCTTCGCCGAATCCGTGGCGAAGGGGTAACCGGACGACCGACGCGAACTCGCGGGTCCAACGTGCGCATGTGACCAGGACTACGTGGGCGCACACGTGGGGCATAGGGTGTTCCGGGTGGATGCTCTTGATCGACAGATCATCGCCGCACTGCGCGCCAACGGACGGGCCACGTACGCCGATCTCGGCAGGAAGGTCGGCCTGTCCGCCTCCGCCGTGCACGAGCGGGTCGGGAAACTCGAGTCCAGCGGCGTGATCGTCGGGTATCACGCGGTCGTCGACCCCAGCTCGGTCGGCCTCGGCGTCACCGCGCTGATCGGCATCCACCCCACCGACATCGCGGACGACAACGAGGTCGCGGTCGCGCTGGGCGAGCTCATCGAGGTCGAGTCCTGCTACCGGGTGGCGGGCGACGAGTCGTTCATCGTGAAGGTCCGGGTGGCGACGGTCGACGACCTGGAGCGCTCGCTCGGGCGGTTGCGGCGCATCCCCGGCGTTGCCCGTACGCGCACGACGGTGGTGCTGTCCACGCGGTTCGAGGGGCGGCCGAACACCGGCGACGAGGACGACGACGTAACCTGAACGGGTGCTCGGTCGCGATGTGACGCTTTACGTTCTCGCCCGCCTTGGTCTCGTGGCGGTCGTGACGGGCGTGCTCATGCTGGTCAAGGTTCCTTTGCTGCCGGCGCTGGCCGTCGGCGTCGTCGTGGCGTTGCCCGCGTCGTTGTTCCTGTTCAAGGGGCTGCGGCAGCGTGTGGCGGTCGGGTTGAACGAGCGCCAGGCCGTGCGTCAGTCCGAACGGGACAAGCTGCGCGCCGAACTCCGTGGTGACGAAGGTCCTCTCACCCAGGCGTAGGACGTTTGCGCCGTTATCGTGCCCGCTGTGAGTACTTCTGTTGACCGGTGTTGCAGCAGGACCAGGCACTGGGTGCGCGAGGCCGTCGGGATCATCGAGGCGGACGCGAACCGCAGCGCGGACACCCATCTGCTGCGTTATCCGCTGCCGCTCGACTGGGGCATCGACCTCTACCTCAAGGACGAGTCGACGCACCCCACCGGTTCGTTGAAGCACCGGCTGGCGCGGTCGCTGTTCCTCTACGCGATCTGCAACGGCTGGATCACCGGCGGCACCCCCGTGATCGAGGCCTCCTCCGGTTCCACGGCGGTGTCCGAGGCGTACTTCGCCCGGCTGCTGGGGCTGCCGTTCATCGCCGTGATGCCCCGCTCGACCTCGGCCGAGAAGGTCGCGCTGATCGAGCGGCAGGGCGGCAGGTGCCACTTCATCGACGATCCGTCGACCATCTACGACGAGTCGCGGCGGCTGGCCTCCGAGCTCGACGGCCACTTCATGGACCAGTTCACGCACGCCGAGCGCGCGACGGACTGGCGGGGCAACAACAACATCGCCGAGTCGATCTTCGACCAGATGAAGCTGGAGCCGTCGCCGGAGCCCGAGTGGATCGTGGTGGGCGCCGGCACGGGCGGTACGTCGGCGACGATCGGCCGGTACATCCACTACCAGAAGCTGAACACGCGCCTGGCCGTCGTCGATCCCGAGCACTCGGTGTTCTTCGAGGCGTGGCGGGACGGCAACCCGGATCTCGTGGCCACCCGCGGCTCCGGGATCGAGGGGATCGGCCGGCCGCGGGTGGAGCCGTCGTTCATCGGCGAGGTCATCGACCGCATGATCAAGGTGCCGGACGCGGCGTCCGTGGCGACCATCCGGTACGTCGAGGACCTGCTCGGGCGGCGGGTCGGCGGTTCGACCGGAACGAATCTCTGGGGAGCGTTCGAGATCGTGGCCCAGATGAGGCAATCTCGCACGCGCGGGAGCGTGGTCACTCTGCTGTGTGACGGCGGCGAGCGTTACGCGAACACCTACTACGACGACTCATGGGTATCCGCACAAGGCATGGACCTCACCCCGTGTCTTGAACGCCTGAACAACTTCCACCGCACGGGGAACTGGTGACGAGAGTTGTGCGTCACAGCGTGACCTGAGCACCTGAGTCCGCAGGGGGGACGCTGTGTCGTCGATGTTCACCGACGCGGCCGAGCTGCGCGCGTACGCCGAGTACCTGCGCACCGAGGCGCAAGAGTTCGAGACGATCCGCAAGTACGTCCACGCCACGGCGTGCGACAAGGCGGGCTTCATCGGCCTGCTCACGTTGCTGCAGCCGGGCGTGGACATCGTGCGGGCCCTGTTCGACGAGACGCTCGACTTCGGCAAGTCCAAGCTGGAAGGCTCGGCGTCCGCGGTGGACGCGACGGCCGACTCCTACGAGGCCGTCGAGCGCGCTCAGATGGCGATCTTCAACAGGATCCTCAAGTGACCGCGACGGGGTACCACGACCCGCGTCCCGTCGCGGCGTCGCTGAAGCAGCCGGACGTCGACACGGCGTCGCTGAACGAGATCCTGCAGGACCAGGGCTGGGGCGTTCAGGCCGTCAACTGGGTGTTCGAGGCCGTGACCGGCGAAAGCCTGGTCTCCACGATCATCACGCCGATCACCGGCGACTGGTCGAAGATCCGCGCCGACGGCGACGCGTGGCGCATGGTCGGCAACGCGATGAACGACGTCTCGTACAACCTGACCGACGCCGTGGGCAAGGTGCGCGAGCACTGGGACGGTGACGCCGCCCGAGCCCACGAGAAGTACGTCGCCCTCGGCTGGAAGGCCGCCCTGTTCGCGGAGATGGGCGTCGCCCAACTGATCGCGAAGGGCTTCGACACCGTCGCCTCCGGCGCCGAGGCCCTCGGCAAGCAGG
This sequence comes from Lentzea miocenica, assembly GCF_033949945.1. Lineage (NCBI taxonomy): Bacteria > Bacillati > Actinomycetota > Actinomycetes > Pseudonocardiales > Pseudonocardiaceae > Lentzea > Lentzea miocenica. The sequence goes on along the minus strand of NZ_JAXAVW010000066.1, from coordinate 14,207 downwards.
CCGCACGGCTGCTGGACTACTTGGTCAACAAGCTGCTCGAGGCCGCCGCCACCGTCTGGATCCCGCTGGCCGGCTGGATCAAGGCCGCCGAGATGGTCTGGAACGCGTACCAGATCTACCGCCGTGTCATGGAAATCATCGACACGGTCAAAAAGCTCATCGCCGACGTCAAGTCCCTGTTCGACGCCGTGGGCCGCGTCTTCTCCGCCATCGGCAAGCTGAAGGACGCCGACTCCCTCGCCGAGGCCATGAACGCCACCCAGGAGGTGGCCGAGGCCGGCCGAGACGTCCGCAACGCGGTCAAAGACATCCGCGACGACATGACGTCCATCAAGGACTCGGCCACCGAGATCGCCGACCGCGGCAACGACATCGGCTCGAAGGTCCGCGAGGTCTACGCCCCACCGGGCGGCGACTCCTCCGACGGCACCAAACCGGCGGCCGTCTCCGCCGTGGCCCCCGGCGGCGCCCCGGTGGCCCCGCCTCCCACCGTGCACGGCACCCCCGACGCGCCCACGACCCACACCGCCGCTGCCGCCGGCCCAGCCGTGTCCGCACCTCCGTCGATGGGCTCAGGTTCCGGCGAGGGCTCCGGCTCCGGCGTGATTCCCTCCGGCGGCGGGGGCTCTGGCTCCGGCTCCGGCGTGATCCCCTCCGGCGGCTCGGGCTCCGGCTCCGGTGGCGTGCCAGCCACCCCGCACGGCTCCTCCGGCGGCCCCGCCGCGCCTCCACCGCGCCTCGACACCACGCACGCCGCCGCAGCGGCCCCCGCAGCCGCCCCACCGTCCTCGCACCAGACCCCGATGGGCGGCGCGATGCCGATGGGCGCCCCCATGGCTCCCGGCGGCGGTGGCGGCGACCAGACACGCAGCTCCGGCTCCCGCCCAGGCGCGGGCGGCGTCCCGGCCTTCCCGTCCGCAGGAGCCCCCTCCGGCCAGGCCAAGCCTCCCACCAGCGGCCTGCCCTCCCCGCCCAGCTCAGGCCTCCCCACCCCGCCCAGCCACGCCACTCCCGGCACCGGCACCCCGGGTTCCGGCGGCCCGCGTCCCGGCTCAGGCCTGCCCACGCCTCCGTCCAGCCCTGCCTCGGGCACGGGCGGCTCGCACTCGACGCCAGGCACACACCCAGCGCCGGGCTCTGCCGGCACGCCGCACACGTCAGGTTCTGCTGGCACGCCGCACACGCCAGGCTCTGCCGGCACGCCGCACACGCCAGGCTCTGCCGGCACGCCGCACACGCCAGGCTCTGCCGGCACGCCGCACACGCCAGGCTCTGCTGGCACGCACCCGTCGCCCGGTGGCCCTGGCAGCGGCCTGCCGACCCCTCCGAACTCCGGCGGACACCCGTCCGGCACCGATGGCACCCACCCGGCACCGGGTGGTTCCGGCTCCGGCCTGCCCACCCCTCCCGGACACCCGACCGCCGGCACCGGCACGGCAACGGCCCCAGCTCCCGCCGGCTCCGGCGGCGGCCTCCCGTCGCCTCCCGGCCACCCGACCCCGAGTTCAGGTGGCGGCCTGCCCTCCCCGCCGGATCACCCGTCCCCGAGCTCCGGCGGCGGCCTGCCCTCGCCTCCCGGCCATGCCAGCCCGAGCGCTGGTGGCGGCCTGCCCTCGCCTCCCGGACACCCGAGCCCGAGCCCGGACCACCCGTCGCCGACCGGCTCAAACGGCACGCCCACGGCTCCGTCCGGCACCACGCCTCACGACTCGTCGAGCACCCGTCCGCACGACACGACGCCGTCGGGCACGACTCCGCACGACACGACCCTGCATGACGGTGGGACGCGTCCGCACGACACCACGCCCACCGGGTCGACCGACACCAAGCCGCACGACACGCCTGATGGCACCAAGCCCCACGACACGACACCGAACGAGTCCGGCACCAAGCCCCACGACGCGCCCGGCCAGCCCAACGACACCGGCAAGCCTCACGACACCGATGGCAAGCCTCACACCGACGGTCAGCCGCACGACACGGACACCAAGCCCGACGACGGCAAGCCCCACGACACCGACACCAGCGGAGCCGAGGGCGCCCTGCCGCAGGACCCCCAGCCCGACCACGACCCCACCCCGGCCGACCGCGACGCCGGTCACGACGCCGACCCCAAGCCCCACGGCGACGACGCGGCCACCAGCCACGACGGCCAGGAGAACGCCCCGAGCAGCCCGCCGACCGGGCCGGACCTCAAGGGCCACTTCGACGCCGCCGCCATGGCCGCGCAGGGGCAGGGTTACCAGCACCAGCTCGAGCAGATGCTGCCCAACCAGGCCGACCGGGACCGGTACGTCGAGCTGAGCCAGAAGCTGACCACCGAGCTCAGCCCGCAAGAGGCCCAGCACGTGGCCGACGTCCGCAACCAGATCAAGGTCGACACCGGCGACATCGTCACCAAGGCGCTCAACCAGGGTGCGCTCAGCACCTACCTGCCGGACCAGCCGCACGCACCTGGCAGCAAGCAGGAGAACTGGCAGAACCAGATGGGCGGCTCGATCGCCAGGGGCCAGGACGTCGTGCCGATCAACACGCCCGCGGGTCTGCGGGACGGGCTGGCGCTCGACGACAAGGGCAAGGGCTGGACGCCCATTCCCGAAGGGGCCCAGACCGCGATGCAGTTGCGGTACGAGGTCACCGACCAGAACGCCGGGGCGCACAACGTGCCGTTCGGCGGGCCGAAGAAGGACGTGCCGGACTACAACATGTTCGGGCCACGGCAGGAGAGCGAGTACCAGTCGCCGCAGGAGCAGGCGCACTACGTGGCGTCGCAGCAACAGATGGCGGCGGCTGGCGGTGCTGCGAAGCCGTATGACGGCTACGACCCGTTCACCGGCACCGGCAGCACGATGGGTGGGTTGCCGGAGTGGCGTGTTGATGGCGGCACGCCGTTGCCTGATCGTGCCGAGATCTGGCAGGTGAACGCGGACGGAACTGAGAAACTGCACGCTGTGTACGACCGCAAGTTCGGCTGGACGAAGCTCTGATGACCCAGTACTCGCAGGAGATGGCCGAGTACCGCGGCGAGGTGTTCTTCGCGGGCGCCGAAGGCGTGGACCAGGTCTGGATCCGCAAGGTTCCCGGCACGGTCTACGCCAACGCCGAGGGCTTCGAGAAGTACGGGAACCGCGAGCTCAAGACGGTGAACGTCGACGAGCTCGACGCCTGGTACTTCGAGAAGATGACGGCCACCTGGCGCGGGCAGCCGTTCAACGTCATCGCCGTCGACGGCGGCAGGGCGGAGGCGGGGTATGCGGGCGGCGAGTACGTCTGGGCTGCGCAGAACGGGCTCGACGGCGACCAGTACAACGGTTACCGGGCCACGCTCGACGTCAGCGAGCTGGACAACGTGCAGGTCGACCGCACCGATTACCTGGCGCGGTGGAAGGAGAACCGGGGATGAGCACGCCACAGGCCGTGCGCAAGGCGGCCGGCATCGGGCCCGAGACGATCCTGCAGAAGATCGTGCACCCCGCGATCGCGCAGCTCTACCTGGGCAACGTCGTCGTGCCGGGCAAGTTCGAGCCGCATCGCGCCGCCGGGTTCGTGACGCGCGGGCAGGACTTCCCGCAGGGCACCTCCGACCAGTTCGCGGAGGTGTTCGGCGTCGACAAGGTGGCGGACTGGCCGCGCGGCACGCAGTACCTGCTGCGGTTCCTGGCCCACACCACGGAGATCTTCGACACCAGCTTCGGCGGGCCCACGCTCGAGGGCGCGCAGAAGATGGGCACGACGCGCGTCTACCCGGTGCCGTTCACGGGCACCGGCTACACGCCGAGCGCGAATCCCATCCCCGAGTACGTCATGGAGCTCGCCGAACTCCCTGCCGGTACCGAACTCTGGCGGTTCGAGCCGAACGGCGACGGGCGCAGTGTCGGCAAGTACCTCAACCGCCAGGTCGGCTGGGTCCCCACGGGTGACGTCGGCTTCGGGCCCGGAAGGTATTGGCAGGCCCCGGTTCCGCTGCGGCCGACCGTCCGGCGTGGACTGATCGGCCGGTACCGCGGGCAGGACTTCGACATCGACTTCGGCCCGACGCCGGGCTCCGTGTTGCTGCATCCCCTCGCCGGTCAGCCCACACCGCCGGACTTCACCGACGAGAACGGCGTCCAGTTCCTCGAGGTGCCGGACGCGGTCGTCGAAGACCTCAAGCTGGTCCGCACGGTCTGCACGTACCGGGGCGCGGAGTTCGAGATCATCGGCGTCCTTGGCGACCAGGCCGTGCTGCACTTCCTCGGCGAGAACTACGAAACGGCCCAGCAACTCGGTCTGTCCGAAGTAGACTTCCGGCAGTGGCGCACCCTCGCCCAGCGCAACGAGGTGAGTGACATTCGCGGCGACGCCAGGCCGGTTCAGCGCGGGCTCTTCGCGAGGGAGAACTGATGACCACCCCCAACGCGGGCCCCAACGACAGCTGGAAGCCGGCCGAGCTGCGTGCGGCGGAGGCGCAGGTCGACGCGCGCTTCAAGGAGGCGCAGGACCTCGCGAACCGCCTCAAGGACACGCCGCTGCCGCCGATCCCGCCCGTCGACTTCAAGGCGATCGCCCAGCAGGTCGAGCGGGCGGCGCAGGAGCGGGACGCGCCGGAGCAGCTGAAGGCCCTGAAGCGCAAGGTGGACGCGGGCGAGTTCTCCTGGGAGGACGTCGTCTCCGGCAAGGCCGCCCAGGACCCCGACGTGCAGGCCATGCAGCAGGAGAACGTCAAGAAGATGAAGCAGGCGTTCCAGATGCTCCAGGAGGGCATGACCGCCGACGAGATCATGAACGCGCAGGACCCGCGCAGGAACCGGGGTGACGACGGCGACGAGAACGCCCCCGACATCTTCACGGAGGACAAGTGGTGATGACGGCCTGGCGAACACCGGACATCCTCGCGGCGGAGGACTTCCTGACGGGTGCCGTCGCGGAGGCGGATCGCGCGATGCGGGCCGCCCAGCAGAACGTCAAGGGCAAGGAACCGTCCACTGAGGACATTCGCAGGGTGATGCAGTTCGCCAAGTCGAGCGACGCCTCACCCGCGATGCGTCAGCTGGCCGACCGCATCGCCCGCGGCGCCGGGCTGAGCTGGCGCCAGGTGCTCACCGGCGAGGCGGGCCACGATCCCCTGGTGCGCCAGGCACTCGAAGCCGACCGCGCGAAGCTCGACGAGCTGATCAAGGGCGAGACGGCACCGCCACCGGCCCCGCGCAGGCCCGCGCGTCAGGACGACGACGAGCCCACCCAGTTCACCGAAGACGCCTGGTGAACGAACTCAGTCGAGGAACAACCCCGTGCTGACGAGAACCGCCCACGCCAGCATCGCGATCCCGGTGAACTGCAGCACGGGGATCAGGTCACGGCCGCCACGCCCGGCGGCCACCCGGCGCACGGCGGGCAGCAACACCGGCGCCGCAAGGAATCCGAGCAACGCGTAAGGCACCCGCACGGTCATCCCCAGCGCGATCAGGAACGGCACCGCCACCAGCGCCAGGTACAGCCTGCGGGTGTCCTTGTCGCCCAGCACCACGGCCAGGGTCCGCTTGCCCGACACGGCGTCGGTCGGGATGTCCCGCAGGTTGTTCGCCACCAGCACCGCGGCCGAGATCGACCCCATCGCGATGGACGAACCGATGCCGATGCCGGTGATCTCACCGGACTGCACGTACAGCGTGCCCAGCACCGCGGCCGGCCCGAAGAAGAGGAACACCGCGATCTCGCCCAGGCCCGCGTAGCCGTACGGACGCTTGCCGCCGGTGTAGAACCACGCTCCCGCAATGCAGACAGCGCCGAACGCGAGCATCCACCAGTAGCCGGACATCGCTACCAGCGCGATTCCAGCCAGCGCGCCGATCCCGAGCGAGATGAACGCGGCCAGCCGGACCTTCGCGGGCTCCGCGGCACCCGAACCGGTCAGCCGGAACGGCCCCACCCGGTTGTCGTCGGTGCCGCGGATGCCGTCGGAGTAGTCGTTGGCGTAGTTCACGCCGATCTGCAGCGCCACCGACACGACCAGAGCGAGCACCGTGTAGAGCACGTTGAACTCGTCGATGTGGTGCGCCGCCGCCGCGCCGACGATCACCGGTGCGATCGAGTTCGGCAGCGTACGAGGGCGGGTCCCCTGGATCCACTGGACGACTGAGGCCATGCCTCCATCCTCCGCTATGGCCACTGAGGACCCGCCAACGGGTGTATCAGCAGCTAGTCGCTCCGGAGACGCCCGCCACGTAGGCCTTGGCGATGTGCTTGCCGGACGCGATCCGGTACCAGATGTTCGACGTGCCCTGCGTGCCCGACACCGACTCGCCGGTCAGCTGGCAGGTGACCCGCACCTGCGCGTAGTTCCCGGCCAGACCCACCTGCGACGACGAGGAGTTCGCGCCGCTGCGGACGTTCACGGTGCCGTTGGCGGCGGCCGTGCGGACCGTCCCGACCGGACCGGAGCCGGTCCACAGGTAGGTCACCGTCACCCACGAGTTCGTGGTCAGCTTCAGGCCGTCCCAGAACGTGCCGTCGGCCAGGTCGATGCCCGCCGGGTTCGCGACCTCGCGCCCGAACTGGTCCTTGCCGCCGTTGTAGTTGTTCTCGTACGCGGCCTGCGCCTCGGGCTTGCCCTGCGGCAGGTCCTTCCACATCTCACGGGTCGCGGACGGGTTCCAGTAGTCGTCCTTGGTGTTCCACGGGCCGACATCCCACACGGGCGCCCACTCGCAACGGCCGTTCGACGCGCACACCTGCACGCTGTAGCTGCCGGAGTTGTTGGGCGCCAGGCCGCGCCGCGACGGCAGTGCGACGAAGTGGTCGCGCGAACGGATCGTGTGGCCGTTCGCGGTCGTGCCACCGACCAGGCCCTCACGCGTCGCGTAAACGCGGTAGGACCGGCCCGCGGCAGCAGCGGTGAAGTCCTCGGCAGCGGCAGGTGCGGTCGTGGCCGACACCTTCACGCTGGAAGCCTTGCCGCTGTGGAGAACCACGCGGGTCTCCAGCGTCGAGGTGGTCACCGGCAACGTGACCGGCTGCGTGGCCGACGTCTCGTACCACTCGGTCCACTGACCGTCCGCACGCAGACCGCGCACGTCCACAACGCCGTCACCGGCCACCGACGCCGTGACGGCGTTGGCGGGCTGAGCGAGTCTGTGCGACCCGAGCGGGATCAGGCCGATCTTCGGCGAACCGCCCCACGAGACGGAGCGGCCGCTCACGTCGGCGGTCCACTCGTTCGACTGCGGTGCTGCCTGGGCAGGGGATGCCAGACCGGCGGTCAGCACCGCCCCGACGGCCAGCGGCAACAGGTAGCGCATGAGAAACCCCCATCGCTAACGCGCGCGGCTTGGGTCCGCGCGCTTCGCGGGGAGAGTTGTCCTCAGCGGTAAAGGTTCACCTAAAAGAGTCCGCAACAGCTGTTCTGTCGACTTTGCCCGGTCCGCGCAACGGCAGCTCGGACACGAACCTCACCAGCTTGGGCGCCGCCGCGCGTCCCACCGCCTCGGCCACCGCCGCCCTCAAATCGTCGACGGACGGCTCCGCGCCGCGCGCCACGACAGCCGCGGCGACGACCTGGCCCCACTCGTCGTCCGGCAGGCCGACCACGCAGGCCTCCAGCACGCCCTCAACGGTCGCCAGAGCCCGTTCCACCAGCACCGGGGGCACCTTCTCGCCACCGGTGACGATCACGTCGTCAGCGCGCCCGAGAACCTCCAGCCGCCCGTCGCGCAGTCGTCCGAGGTCGCCGGTGCGGAACCACTCGCCGAACGGCTCGCGCGCGCCGCGATAGCCCAGTGCCAGCACCGGACCGCTGATCTCGATCACGTCGTCGGTGCGCAGCCGGACGTCCCGCAGCGGCTCACCGTCGTACACACACCCACCGGCCGTCTCGCTCATGCCGTACGTCGTGACGACCTGCACGCCGAGCGCGCGCGCCTGCTGGAGGAGGTTCGGCGGGGTGGCCGCCCCGCCGATCAGCACGCCGTCGAACCGCCGCAGCGCCTCGAGCCCTGGCCCTTCGCCGGCGACGAGCCGGGACAGTTGCGTGGGCACCAGCGCGGTGTAGTGACGTCCCGGCTGGGTCAGCACCGGCCGGGCGGCCTGCGCGAAACCCATCGCCCGGAAGCCCTTCGACATGTCCAGCACTCCCGGCGTGGTGCCGGCGATGATCGACCGGACCAGCACCTGGACGCCGGCGATGTGGTTCGTGGGCAACGCCAGCAACCACGTGCCGGGCCCGGCGAGCCGCTCGTGGGTGGCCTCGGCGGACGTCGTCAGCGCGTCGGCGTCGAGCAGGACCGTCTTCGGCTCACCCGTCGACCCGGAGGTGGGCACGCCGAGCACGGCCCGCTTCTCCCAGCCGTCGAGCGGGCCGTCGATCAGGGGTTCTCCGCCGGTGAGCGCCGCGCGCAGTTCGTCCAGCACGTCGGCCGCTCAGAAGTAGTACGGGTAGTTCGACCAGTCGGGATCGCGCTTCTCCAGGAAGGCGTCCCTGCCCTCGACGGCCTCGTCGGTCATGTACGCGAGCCGGGTCGTCTCACCGGCGAACAGCTGCTGTCCCACCAGACCGTCATCGATCAGGTTGAACGCGTACTTGAGCATGCGCTGCGCGGTCGGCGACTTCCCGTTGATCTCGCGCGCCCACTCCAGCGCCGTGTTCTCCAGCTCGGCGTGCGGCACGACCTCGTTGACGGCGCCCATTTTGTGCATGTCCTCGGCGGAGTACGTGCGGCCGAGGAAGAAGATCTCGCGCGCGAACTTCTGTCCGACCTGCCGCGCGAGGTACGCCGAGCCGTAGCCGCCGTCGAACGAGCCGACGTCCGCGTCGGTCTGCTTGAACTTCGCGTGCTCCTGGCTCGCGATCGTGAGATCGCACACGACGTGCAGGCTGTGGCCTCCACCCGCCGCCCAGCCGGGCACGACCGCGATGACGACCTTCGGCATGAACCTGATCAGCCGCTGGCACTCCAGGATGTGCAGCCGCCCCGCCCGCGCCGGGTCCACCGTGTCGGCGGTCTCACCGGAGGCGTACTGGTAGCCGCTGCGCCCGCGAATCCGCTGGTCACCGCCACTGCAGAAGGCCCAGCCGCCGTCCTTGGGACTGGGGCCGTTGCCGGTCAGCAGCACGACGCCCACGTCCGACGACATCCGCGCGTGGTCGAGCGCCCGGTACAGCTCGTCCACGGTGTGCGGCCGGAACGCGTTGCGCACCTCCGGCCGGTTGAACGCGATGCGGACCGTGCCCTGGTCGAGCGCGCGGTGGTAGGTGATGTCGGTGAAGTCGAAGCCCTCGATCGGCTTCCACAACGACGGGTCGAAGAGCTCCTGATCTGCCACGGAGGAGACTTTAGGCTCCCGGTGCTGAGACCAGCGGGCGACCTCTCAGGTGTCCCGGTGACAATTGCGGGATGAACCCGTCCACGACGCAGGCGAGGGTGATCGTCGACGAACTGGTGCGCAACGGCGTCCGTCACGTCGTTCTGTGCCCCGGTTCGCGCAACGCCCCGCTGTCGTTCGCGCTGCACCAGGCCGAGCAAAAAGGCCTGCTCACGGTGCACGTGCGCATCGACGAGCGGAGCGGCGGATTCCTCGCGCTGGGCCTCGCGAAGACGGGCGAGCCCGCCGTCGTGACGTGCACCAGTGGCACCGCGGTCGCGAACCTGCACCCTGCCGTCATCGAGGCGCAGCTGACGAACGTGCCGTTGATCGCGCTGACCGCCGACCGCCCGGTCGACCTCTACCGCACCGGCGCCAGCCAGACGATCAACCAGCACGACGTGCTCGGCCTGCAGACGCTGCACATGCCGGAGGGCGCCGACGAGCCCACCACGCGCTCGCTGATCTGCCGTGCCATCGCCGCGGACGGCCCGTCGCACGTCAACGTGCCGTTCCGCCCGCCGCTCACACCTTCCGACGACGCTTGGCCCTCGCCCGATCGCAGCGGCCCGTGGACCGCGACCGACCGCACCTCCGGCGTCGAGACCCGCCCGTCCGGCCTGCCCGCCCGCACGCTGGTGCTGCTCGGCGAGGACCGTCCCGAGCGGCTCAGGAAGGCCTCCGAGCTGGGCTGGCCGGTGATCGCGGAGCCGACGGCGCCTGGTGGCCTGCGGCACGGCTCGTTGCTGCTCAACGCGGGCCTGCCGGAGCACCTGCGGCCGGACGCGGTGCTGGTCGTCGGCCGGGTGACCCTCTCCAGGGGCCAGCAGGCCCTGCTGGCCGGCACGCCGGTCGTGCACGCCGTCGGTGACCAGGCGCAGTGGCCGGACGTGCAGTTCACCGCCACGCGCGCGTCGACCTGGCTGCCGGAGCCCGCGCAGCTGGACGGAGAGTGGACGCAGGCCTGGCAGAGCGCGGTGAAGAACGTCAGCGTGGCCGTGGACGACCTGCTGGACGCCGAACCGTGGCCGACCGGTCTGCACGTCGCCCGCGACCTCACCCAGGCGATGCCGCCGGGCGCGATGCTGTTCGTCGGCTCGTCCAACCCGATCCGCGACGTCGACTACGTGGGCGAGCGCCGTGCGGACATCACCGTGCACGCGAACCGAGGTGCCGCGGGCATCGATGGCAGCGTTTCCACGGCCGTGGGTCTGGCTATGAACCATCAGGGTCCCGCATACGCGCTGATGGGCGACCTGACGTTCCTGCACGACAGCAACGGCCTGCTCGCCGACCGCCTGCCGGACCTCACGATCGTCGTGCTCAACGACGACGGCGGCGGGATCTTTTCATTGCTGGAACAAGGGGCTCCGGAGTACGACCGGAGTTTCGAACGGATTTTCGGCACCCCGCACGGGACTGATCTGACCGCTTTGTGCGCGGGCTACCGAATTCCGCACTCCAAAGTGGACGACCAGGACGAGTTCCGTAGCGCACTTGCGCGGCCGTCGGGCCTCCAAGTGGTGGAGGTGCAGGCAAAACGTGAAGACCTGCGCGGGTTGCACCAACGTCTCAAGTCGACTGTGTCAAACGTTTTCAGCAGATAGGAAACATACGTAAGTCGGTGGTTGGTAGCGCGAAAGTGTGGATAGCGTCGCGCGCATGTCGATCAGATCCAAGGCGACGGCCGCGGTCGCGTCCGCTGCCGCGATGACGCTCTTCGCGGGGACGGCGCTGGCGGCGTCTCCGGGTGCACCCGGTGCCGGCGACACCTACTTCCCGACGTATGGCAACGGCGGGTACGACGTCTCCCACTACGACATCAGGCTCAACTACAACCCGAACGGCGACCAGCTGTCGGGCACCACGACGATCCTCGCCAAGGCCACGCAGGACCTCACGCAGTTCAACCTGGACTTCCTGCTCAAGGTGAAGTCGGTCCGGGTCAACAACGCGCCGGCCTCGTTCGTCTCGGACGACGGCGAGCTCACGCTCACCCCGCGCGGCGGCGTGCGCAAGGGCCAGGATCTGACGATCGTGGTCACCTACGCCGACACGCCCTCCGCCGTGAAGGACCGCAACGGCTTCACGGCCTGGACCAAGACCACCGACGGCGCCCTGGCCATCGGTGAACCGGAAATCGCCTCCTGGTGGTTCCCGTCCAACGACCACCCGACCGACAAGGCCACCTTCGACGTCAACGTCGCCGTCCCGAACGGCGTCGAGGCGATCTCGAACGGCACCTTCGTCGGCCAGACCCGCCAGATCAACGGCTACACGCGCTGGAACTGGCGCAGCACCAAGCCGCAGGCGACGTACCTGACGTTCCTGACGATCGGCCAGTTCGAGATCCGCCAGTCGACCACGCCGTCCGGTCAGCCGTCGGTCAACGCCTACTCCGAGCGCCTCGGCGAGAGCGGTGACGCGGCCAAGGCGAGCATCGAGCGCACGCCCGAGGTCGTCGAGTTCCTCGTGGAGAACCTCGGCCCGTACCCGTTCGAGGCACAGGGCGGCGTCGTCACCCCGGACCTGGGCTACGCGCTGGAGAACCAGACCCGCCCGACCTACGACGACGCGTTCTTCCGCCGCGGCGCCAACACCTACGTCGTCGCCCACGAGCTGGGCCACCAGTGGTTCGGCGACTCGGTGTCGGTCCACGGCTGGCGCGACATCTGGCTGAACGAGGGCTTCGCCTCCTACATGGAGTTCCTCTGGTCCGAGCACGTCGGTGAGGGCACGGCGCAGGAGAACGCCGACTTCACCTACGACCTCTACCCGGCCGACAGCCCGTTCTGGGACGTCCTGCCCGGCGACCCCGGTGCCTCGAACGTCTTCGACGGCGCCGTCTACGACCGTGGCGCTCTCGCCGTGCACGCGCTGCGTGTTGCCGTGGGCGACGAGAAGTTCTTCGAGATCCTGAAGACGTGGGTGGCCGAGAAGAAGTACTCCGACGCCACCATCGAGGAGTTCATCGCGCTGGCGGAGCGGGTGTCGGGCCAGCAGCTCGACCAGCTGTTCCAGACGTGGCTCTTCACGAAGGGCAAGCCGGCGGAGGCTCCTGGCCGTGCGTCGGACGTGGCCGCGAAGTCGCTGTCGGTCGCGTCGGCCAAGGCCGCTGAGCCGAAGTCGCGCGCCAAGATCCAGCTGACGCACGAGCTGCTGGACGCGCACAAGTAACCGCTCGTCTGACCGCGATTTTCTGTCAGACCTGCTGAGTACGTTATGACGCAGGGGTTCCCAGTGCAGGGGGACCCCTGCGTCAGCGTGTTTCCGGGCCTGTGACGGGTGGCATTGATTGAGCGAGGAAATCCCTGCGTGGGCGTACGAGCGGGCCGAGATTCGTCCGCACGACCCGCGATGGGCCGTCCGCGCAGAGACAGAACGCGCCCACCTGGCCGACCTGCTCGGCCCCTGGCTCGTCGACGGAATCGAGCACATCGGCTCGACAGCCGTCCCCGGCCTCGCCGCCAAACCGATCGTCGACCTGGCCGCCTCGGTGACCGACCTGGACACCGCAGTCGCAGCAACATCCGAACACCTGACAGCAGCCGGCTGGTCCTTCGTACCCCCAGAGCTGGACCAACGCCCTTGGCGACGCTTTTTCGTCAAACCAGACCCAACAGGCCGGCGACGAGAAGCCCACCTCCACCTGATCCAGGCCGGCCACAAGAGGTGGACCGACCAGATCAGGTTCCGCGACGCCCTCCGCCGCGACCCCACCAAGGCGCAACAGTACGAGGACCTGAAACGTCAGCTGTCCCAAGCCAACGGACACGACCGTGAGGCGTACACGGAAGGCAAGGCAGCCTTCGTGGCGAGCGTTCTGGCCGCATCAATTGAGTAGCGGCCACCGACCCGTCAACACCAGGATCGGCCCATGCAGTCACGTGTCGCTCTGGTCACCGGCGCAGGTTCCGGCATAGGCGCAGGCATCGCCCAGGAACTGGCCACCCAAGGACACCGGGTAGCCGTCCTGGACCGAACGCCCGAGACCGCCACCGCGACAGCCGACCAGATCAAGGCATCAGGCGGCACAGCGCTAGCCGTCCACGCCGACGTGAGCGATCCCGCGCAGGTCACCCAGGCCGTGGCCGAGGTGACCGCGTCCCTCGGCCCGGTGGGCATCCTCGTCAACAACGCCGGGTTCGCCAAGGACAACAACGTCCTGGACATGCCGCTCGACGACTGGGACGCGGTCGTCAACACCCACCTGCGCGGCAGCTTCCTCATGCTCAAGGCCACCGCGCCGGCCATGCGCGAGACCGGTTGGGGGCGCATCGTCAACATCTCGAGCATCTCCGCGCTCGGCGACGACGAACGAGTCAACTACGTCGCCGCGAAGTCAGGCCTGGAGGGCTTCACCCGAGCCGCCGCGCTGGATCTCGCCCAGCACGGGATCACCGTGAACGCGGTCGGCCCTGGCGTTGTGCACACGAAGATGACCACTGTCTCCGCAGCGCGAGCGGGCCGGACGCTGGAACAGCATCTCGAAGCGCAGGCGAAGACGATTCCGGTCGGCAGGATCGGCACGCCGCACGACATCGCGCGTGCGGTGTTGTTCTTCGCCGCCGAGGACGCCGATTTCGTCACCGGCCAGGTCATCTACGTCAGCGGCGGACCTCATGGTTAGTGGCGTGGCTCGAAACGTTGGCGGTGAATTCACGCTCAGCAGGACGCCTCGCGGCACCGCCCCCGCGCCCCCATACGACTCCGGTATGAGGACGCGGGGGCGGCACCACGATGCGTCCGTCTGACCGCGAATTCGCACGGCAACGTTTCGAGCCACGCCGCTAGTAGTGCTTTGTTAGATGTGGTGGCAGTTCTGAGTGGGTGATGTGATCTTCTTGTCGGGTGACTCCGGAGGAGATGGG
>NZ_JAXAVW010000065.1:0-23951 GCF_033949945.1 Lentzea miocenica | reverse complement strand
TGGTCCAGTTCACTCGGACAAACTTGGGATTTCCCTGACGTTACGATCCTGCTGCCCAGGTGAGCATCCACAGGACCCGGTACGGTCGTCGCGTGCAGTATCCAGCCGAACCGTGGCACATGCGGGGTTCGCTCGTGATCTCCGTCTTCCGGGTGCCGCGCACACTGGTGCCGCAGGCTCACCTGCCGTCCAACGCCAGGCTGATCTCGTTGGCGGGCAACGTTTTCGTGGCTGTCGCGTTCGTGTCGTACGAACCGGGCAGCGAGCTCACCTACGAGGAACTGCTCGTGGCCACGCCGGTGCGCGACGAGGGCGGGGTGGCGGTGTCGGTGCCGCAGATCTGGGTCGACAGCGAGGCGTCCCGGGACGGCGGCCGGGAAATGTGGGGGATCCCGAAGGAACTCGCCCGGTTCGGCGAAGGCTCGTCGATCGCCGCGGTCGCGGTGGCCGGCGGTGTGGCACTTCCGGGGCGCTGGACCGCGGGAGGCTGGACCGCGCAACGCCTGGACGGTCGCGACGTGCGCACGCGGATGCACATGTCCGGACGAGTCAACCTCGCCAGGACCGCGTGGATGTTCCCCGTGAACGGACCGCTGGGCTACCTGACCGGCCGGACGCCGCTGGTCAGCTGCACGATGAAGGACATGCGCCTGACGTTCGGTCAGCGCCGGTAGCGGACGCTGTTCAGCACGTGCCGCGCCCACGCGTGGTCCGCCGGATCGTCGTGGATGCACGTCACGATCAGGAGCTCGCCGAACCGCACGACGTGCCCGTAGAACTCGTGTCGCCCGGCCTCCGTCGTGAGCCACAGACCGTGCCGCAGCTCGACCCCGTCACGCATCAGGAACTGCTGGTCAGGCGGCACGGCAGGCGCGCCGTCCAAGGCCATCTCGAGGAACCGGTCCGCGGGCGTTCCCTGGGCCCGGCGGACGTCCACGAACACCGTGCGCCCCGGCCCGGCGAACCGCAGGCCGTCGTCGAGCAGGTGCGGGGTGAGGCCGGCGGTGCGTTCGATGCTCCACCTGCCGAGCAGCTTCTGCTGGATCGAGACCGGCAGCTGCACCAGGAACGCGCTCAGCACCTCGTCGCGGTCCCAGGTCGTGCCGAGCAGCGGGTGCTGGACGTATTCGGGCAGGTAGCCGGGCTCGCGGACCTCGGCGGTCACCTCGACTCCGTGCAGGTCGTCCCACGGCTTGATGTCGTGCGCGAACGTGCCGGTCAGCCGCAGCGAGGCGTAGCCGGGACCGCCCCACACCGCGGCGGCGCGGTGGGCGTCCGCGACGCTGATCCGCATCCAGGCGCCGAACCACAGCTCCAGGTCACCTGTCAGCTCGACGGGCAGCACGCACCGGGCGAACGCGGTGTCGCCGGCCAGCAGGATCTTGCCGCCCGCGAGCTGTTCCGCGTCGTCCGCGCCTGAAGGCAGGCCCAGGTTCAGGTCCAGGGCGCCGGACTCGTCGATCTCGGCGCCGCAGCACTGGCAGGCCGTCACCCGATGTACCGGACGCTGTTCAGCACGTGCTGCGCCCACGCCCGATCTGCCGGGTAGCGGTGGATGCAGCGCACGGAGATCATCGTGCCGCGCCGGACGACGTGCCCGTGGAACACCTGCTCCTCGTGGCCGTCGATGACCTCGCTCAGCCAGAACGCGTGCCGCAGCTCGTCGCCGTCGTGGGAGACGGAGTGTTCGGCGGTCGCGGGGTAGCCGTCGAGCACCGCGCCGAGGAAGTCGCTCGGGCTGCCGTCGGTGCGGTCGGCGTAGACGTCGAGGCTCACCTTGCGGTCGGGGCTCGAGAACCTGACCGTGTGGCCCTCGACGACGCAGCGCATGCCGTCGGTGCGCTCGATGGTCCAGACCTCGCCGAGGGTCTCGCGGACGGGGATCGGCAGCGGCTGCCGGATGCGGCACAGCACCTCGTCGCGGTCCCATTCGTGCTCCAGCACCGGGTGCGAGGTGAAGTAGGGCAGCTCGTCGGCGTTGAGGACGGCGGCCTCGACCCGAGTGCCCAGCAGGTCCCACGGCCGGATGATGTTCGCGAACGTGCCGGACAGGCGCAGGTTCGCGTATTCCGCGTCGTTGTCCCACACGGCGTGCGCGTACATCGCGTCGACCTTGCTGATCTGCATCCACGCGCCGAACACCAGCTCGGTTCCGCCGGTCAGCCGAACCGGGAGCAGGCAACGGAGGTAGGAGTCGCCGTCCGGTCCGACGAGCAGCCCACCGGTCGGGGCACCGAGCTGATCGCCGGGCACGTCGATGAGTTGCTCCGGGCGGTTCAACCGGTAGTCGATGCGGTCCGTAGAGGTGATCTCGGCTCCGCAGCATCCGCATTGGACGGTCATGCGCAGATGCTAGAGCTCCTCATCCGCGAGCAGACGAGAACGTACGAGAAACCGTAACCCCATTGGTGCCTCCAGCGAGAAACCGCTTCCACGACCGGGCACGACGTCGATCGTCAGGTGCGTGTGGCTCCAGTACTCGAACTGCGCCGCGGACATCCACACAGGAACGACGAACGAGTCGACGGCGAGATCCCCGAGGTGCACGTCCGACGAGCCGGTGCGGAACTCCCCTGCGGGGTAGCACATCGGGGCCGAGCCGTCGCAGCAGCCGCCGGACTGGTGGAACATCAGGTCGCCGTGGTCGCCCCGGAGGCGGCGGAGCACCTCCGCCGCCTCCGGGGTCAGTGCGACGCGTGCCATCAGAAGAAGCCCTGGGCGTTCTGGGAGTAGCTGACGAGCAGGTTCTTGGTCTGCTGGTAGTGGTCGAGCATCACGCGGTGGTTCTCGCGGCCGATGCCGGACTGCTTGTAGCCGCCGAACGCCGCGTGCGCCGGGTAGGCGTGGTAGTTGTTCACCCACACGCGGCCCGCCTGGATGTCGCGGCCGGCGCGGTAGGCCACGGAGCCGTCGCGTGACCAGACGCCCGCGCCGAGGCCGTAGAGGGTGTCGTTGGCGGTCTTCATGGCGTCGTCGTAGTCGTTGAACTGCGTCACGGAGACCACCGGGCCGAAGATCTCCTCCTGGAAGATCCGCATCTTGTTGTCGCCCTCGAAGATCGTCGGCGTCACGTAGTAGCCGCCGGACAGTTCGCCGCCGAGGTCCGCGCGCTCGCCGCCGGTCAGCACCTTCGCGCCTTCCTGCTTGCCGATGTCGATGTACGACAGGATCTTCTCGAGCTGGTCGTTGGACGCCTGCGCGCCGATCATCGTGTCGGTGTCGAGCGGGTGACCCTGTTTGACCGCCTTGGTGCGCTCGACGGCGTCACCGAGGAACTGGTCGTACATGGAGCTCTGGATCAACGCCCGCGACGGGCAGGTGCAGACCTCGCCCTGGTTCAGCGCGAACATCGTGAAGCCCTCGAGAGCCTTGTCGTAGAAGGCATCCCGCTCGTTGGCCACGTCGGAGAAGAACACGTTCGGCGACTTGCCGCCGAGCTCCAGCGTCACCGGGATGATGTTCTCGCTGGCGTACTGCATGATCAACCGGCCGGTGGTCGTCTCGCCGGTGAACGCCACCTTCGCCACCCGGCGCGACGACGCGAGCGGCTTGCCCGCCTCGACGCCGAAACCGTTGACCACGTTCAGCACGCCCGGCGGGATCAGGTCCGCGATGAGCTCCATCAGCACGTGGATCGACGCCGGGGTCTGCTCCGCTGGCTTCAGCACGACGGCGTTGCCGGCCGCCAACGCCGGTGCGAGCTTCCAGGTCGCCATGAGCAACGGGAAGTTCCACGGGATGATCTGGCCGACGACCCCGAGCGGCTCCTGGAAGTGGTACGCGATCAGGTCCTCGTCGATCTGCGAGATGCCGCCCTCCTGGGCGCGGATCACGCCCGCGAAGTAGCGGAAGTGGTCGACCGCGAGCGGCAGGTCGGCGGCCATCGTCTCGCGGATCGGCTTGCCGTTCTCCCACGTCTCGGCGACCGCGAGCATCTCGAGGTTGGCCTCGATCCGGTCGGCGATCTTGTTCAGCACGTTCGCGCGGTCGGCGACCGAGGTCTTGCCCCACGAACGGGCGGCGCCGTGAGCGGCGTCCAGCGCCCGTTCGACGTCCTCGGCGGTGCCGCGGGCGATCTCGGTGAAGTCCTCACCGGTCACCGGGGTGGGGTTGGCGAAGTACTGGCCCTTGGCGGGCGGCACGTACTCGCCTCCGATGAAGTGGTCGTACCGGTCACGGTACGTAACCGCGCTGCCTGGTTGTCCTGGAGCCGCGAACTGGGCCATCGTGCCGCCTCCCGCATCGTTGCGAACTGTTGGCGACGCTAGGTAGTGCGACGTTTCACCGACGTTGCATCCAAAAGGAGTAACGCGGGGCGCTACCAGGGGAGTCATCCTGGAAAGGTGACGGACCTCGGCGAAGCAACGCGGCCGGTGATCGCCGAGTCGTGGCGGCGGTCCCTCGCGGCGCGCGTCGACCCGGACCGGCACGAGGCGCCCGTCGTCTACGAGCCGGACGAGATCGCGGACCTGCGCGGCGCGCACCCGCTGGCGGCGACGGTGCCGCTGCTCAGGCACACCCTGTCGATGGACGACACGATCATGATCGTCACCGACACCCGCGGTCTCATCCTGTGGTGCGAGGGCGACAACGGGGTGCGGCACAACGCCGAAAGCGTCCACCTCACCGAGGGCTCGCGCTGGAGCGAGGACGCCATCGGCACGAACGCGATGGGCACGGCGCTGGCGACCGGCCGGCCCGTCACCGTGCACTCCCGTGAACACCTCGTGCGGACCTACCACGGCTGGACGTGCGCGGCGAGCCCGATCCGCGACCCCCACACGGGTCTGCTGCTGGGCGTCGTCGACGTCAGCGGGCCGTTGAAGACCATGCACCCGGCCGTCGCGCAGCTCGTGTCAGCCGCCGCTCAACTCGCCGAGCACCACCTGCGGCAGTTCGCGCCACGACAGCACGTGCTGACGCTGAACTTCCTCGGTGGCCTGCGCGCCGAGCTCGACGGACGGCCGCTGTCGTTGACCTTGCGCAACGCGGAGGTGCTGACGGCGCTCGCCCTGCACCCCAAGGGACTCACGGCGGAACAACTCGCATTGTTGCTCTATGGTGAACGTGGGAACCCGACAACGGTCCGCGCGGAGCTGCATCGGCTGCGTGCGCAGCTCGGTGGTGTCCTGTTGACGAGGCCGTATCGGCTGGATGCCGTGGTGCGCGGCGACTTCCTGGACGTGCGGACGGCGCTGAGGTCCGGTGACGCGGGCAAGGCGTCCCGGCACTACCAGGGCGAGTTGCTGCCCCGGTCGGACGCGCCCGTGGTCCGCGACGAGCGCCTGGATCTCGCCGCCGCGGTGCGCAAGGGCGTGCTGGAGCGGGGAGATCTCGACGCGCTGCTGTCGTTCGCGGACAGCGGTGAGGACGCCGAGGTGCTCGAACGCCTCCGGTTGCTCCTTCCGGCCGAGGATCCTCGTCACGCGCTGGTCTCCTCGCGCCTGCGAAGGGCGCTGGAATAGGCTTTCCCACGGGGGAGGCAAAGTGAAGCAGTGCATCAACTGCATGACCCGGTTGCCGCGCAAGGAGGTCACCGAGGTCGCGTGGTGTGGCTTGTGCGCGCCGTGCCGGCAGGTCGTGGCCGACCAGATGAAGTTGCTGCACGACAGGCCCGGTGGCGCGCCGGTGCAGATCCTCCAGTGCGGCTGGTGCGGGGTCGCGCGCTCGTGCGGCATCGGCTGGCGCACGAGGTGCCTGGTGTGCCTGGACGACAGGTCCGTGCCGGACCCGGCCGTGCAGAAGATCGCGCGCCGGCTGGAGCTCGAAGGCACCTGGCGGGAGAACTCGGAGTTCATCGCCGCGACGACCGTGAAGATCCGGCTCGCGAAGTACTTCCAGCCCGGCAGGACCGTGCTCGCCACCGACGTGCACGGGCTGCCGTGGACCGGATTCCGCTGGCTGACGAAGTCGCACGGCACGTGGGGACGCAACGACGAGACCGGCGAGGTGCAGGAGCTCAAGCGTCCGCGCGGCGAGGAGAACCTGCTGTACCTGGTGCGGTACGGGAAGGTGCTCAAGTTCGGACGGGGCAGCGCCGACCGGGTCAGCGCGCACGTCTCGCTCGGCGCGGTTCCGGTGCTCGTGCTGTCGGCGTCCAGCCAGGAGATCGTCGTGGCCAGGGACCGGCTGAAGCGCCTGCACCGCAGTGAGATGGTGTCGCAGCGCAAGCCGGTGGACCTCTTCGCGGTGCTGCCGGACGGTCTCGACGTCACCGATCAGCACCAGCGGAGTTGAGTCCGGTCGCTTTCCGGCGATCTGGGTCAGTTCCGCTCCGAGCTGGGTAGCCCACCGGCGTGGACGAGATCGTCGTGGTGGGACAGATCGCGCGGGACCTGGTCCTCGTCGTCGACGAGGTACCGGGTCCCGGTGGCACGGCGCCGGTGCGGGAACGGCGCGAGATGCTCGGTGGCAAGGGGGCGAACATCGCGGTGGGCCTCGCTCAGCTGGGCGCCGCGGTTCAGCTGGTGGGTGTGGTCGGGGAGGACGACGTCGGCGGACGGCTGATCGCACGGGCCGGCGCGGACGGGATCGGCACCGGTGCCGTGGTCCGGCGGCCGGACTGCGCGACCGGCCTGATCGTCGATGTCGTGGCCGACGGGTGGCGCTACCTGGAAGACCTCCCGGACGGCGTGCTGCTGCGTGAGGAGGATTTGCCGATCGATCTCATCGAGCGTGCGGCAGCCGTGGTGGTGCAGCTGCAGCAACCGCCTGAGGTCGCGCTCAGGGCGGCACGAGCTGCGCACGGCCGTGTTGTGCTGGACGGGGCCCCGGAACGGCTGCGAGCCGAACTGCTGGCGTGTGCGGACGTCGTGCGCGCGGACCACCTGGAGGCCGAGCTGCTGTCCGGACGGAAGATCGCCGGTGCGGAGGACGCGGTGGCCGCGGCGCGAGACGTGATGGCCGACGGCCCCGGACTCGTGGCGTTCGCCGTGGACGGCGTCGGGAACGTGTTCGTCTGGGACGACGGTCAGCTCGTGGTGCCGCTGGGAGACGTCGAGGTCGTCGACACGACCGGCGGCGGTGACGCGTTCGTGGCGGCGCTGACCTTCGCTCTCACGCGTGGAGACAGCCCGGCGGACGCGGCTCGGCTGGCGGTGAAGGCGTCCGGGGCCACCGTCACGCACCCCGGCGGACGGCCTGACCTCACCAGATGCTGATCAGGCGCGTTATCGTTGTCGAGTCCGGTGAGGGGAGGTCCGCGTGCGAGTGCTCGCTGTCGTGCTGTTGCTGCTGCTCTCCGCCGTGCCCGCGCACGCAGCGACGGGCACGTACGTCCGTGTCGGGCACTTCTCGATGGACCAGGCACGCGCCGACGTCTACCTCGACGGGGTCAAGCTCGGCACCTTCGACTACGCCGACCTCGACGACTACCGGCGCGTCGAGCCGGGGGAGCACAGCGTGGAGCTCCGCGCGGCGGGGGCCGATCCCGGCTCGCCGGTGCTGCGGTCCGTGCTCGTGCAGGCCGGGACCGGGAAGGCGTACACGGTCATCGACATCGCGTCCTCGATGAAGGTGCTCGAGGACGACGTCAGCCTGCCGCCGAACGGGCAGGCGCGGCTGCGGGTGATCAACGCCGGTGACGCCGAGATGGACCTCCTGCGCGGCAGCGTGTTCGTGCATCGCAACGTGCAGGCGAACTCGACGACCGGGTACTCGGTGATGCTTCCCGGCAAGGATCCGCTGCAGGTGCTGCCGCGCGGCAAGGACTCCACGACGCTCGACGTCACGCTGGAACCGGGCGGGGTCTACTCGCTGCTGGTGAGCGCGCGGCGGATCGAGCTGCGCACCGACGCCAAGGGCGCCGAGGTCGTGCCCGGCGGCGGGCAGGAGACGGGGTTCGGCGGCATGGCGGGAGGCTGGGACTGGCTCACCGCGCTGGTCATCGCGCTCATCGTGGGCGTCGCGATGTTCTCGGTGCGCGGCAGGCTGTTCCGGTTCGGCTGATGAGCAGGGGCAAGCTCCTGATGGGCGCGGTGATCGTGGTCGCGCTGATCTACATCGTCAAGGACCCCGGCGCCGAGGAGGTGCCGGAACCGGTGACCGTGCTGATCCCGTCGATCGGGGTCGACACCACCCTCGAAGCGCTGAAGGTGGACGGCGCCGGTGTCCTGGAACCGCCGACGCGCGCGGACAAGGCCGGCTGGTACGTCAAGGGCGTCGCGCCGGGGGACTCCGGGCCGGCGGTGATCGCGGGGCACGTCGACTCGAAGACCGGGCCGGGGGTGTTCTTCCGGTTGCCGGAGCTGCAGCCCGGCGCCGAGGTGCTGGTGGAGCGCGAGGACGGCAGCAAGCTCACGTTCGTCGTGAACCACACCTATTCGACGGAGAAGACCGCGTTCCCGACCGCCGCCGTGTACGCGCCGACGCCGCGGTCCGAACTGCGGCTGGTGACGTGCGGCGGTGACTTCGACCGGGTCGCGGGCAGCTACCGCAACAACGTCATCGTGGAAGCGGTGCTGAAAGCCTGACCGTCTCGCCGTTGGCCCCGGCGAAAAATCGGTGACCGGTGCCCAAACCGGCCTGACCCGCTACTCTTGCTCCATCTGCCGCCTTCCACGTTGACGCGGCAGGAGCAGTGCAAGTGTCTCGAATGGTGAAAATCCTTGCCACGCTGGCTCTTCTCAGCGGACTGACACCGGTGGCGCAGGCGGCGCCCGCGTGCTGGCAGGAGTTCTGCGGCAAGTACCCACCCGCGCACCAGACAGGCCAGTGGTCGTCCGCGCACGTCTCGTACGACACCGGCGGACGCCTCAAGTACGCCTCCGACTCGGCGCGCAACCGCGTGCCGGACTTCAGCTACGTCGGCTACCACCACGGCGAGAAGCCGCTGCCGGTCGTGCCCGACGTCGTCACGATCAGCCCGGTGTCCGGCGACAACACCGCGCATCTCCAGAAAGCGCTCGACCAGGCCGGCGCCCGCACGCCCGACGCGAACGGGCATCGCGGCGCGGTGAAGCTCGCCGCCGGCCGGTACGAGATCCGCGGCACCGTGCGGATCAGGCACAGCGGCGTGGTGCTGCGCGGATCCGGGGACGCCACAACGTTGTTCGGCCGCGGCGACGCGCCACACCAGCGCACGGTCGTGGTGCTCGGCAGCGACGCGAAGACCCCGTGGACGACCGGGGCCACGACCGAGGTGACCACGCCGTTCGTGCAGGTCGGGTCGCTGAGCCTGGAGGTCGCGAACGCCGCCGCCTTCAAGGCCGGCCAGGAGGTCGTCGTGAAGCACCCGTCGTCGCAGAAGTGGATCGACGCGGTAGGCGGGGGCGGGGTGGTGCAGGACGCCAAGTGGACGCCCGGATCGATGGATCTCCACTGGGTGCGCAGGATCAAGGCGATCGACGGGCGGAGGCTCACGTTCGACGCGCCGATCTACAACCACCTCGACCGCTCGCTGACGATCTCCACGGTCGCGCCGGTGACCGCGCGGAACCTCGTCACCGAGTCCGGCGTCGAGAGCCTGCGGGTCGACATCGAGACCAAGGGCGGTGAGGACGAGAACCACGCGTGGAACGCCATCGGCGTGTTCGGCGCGGACAACAGCTGGGTGCGGTCGGTCAAGACCCGCTACTTCGGTTACGCGGGCGTGGTCACCGAACGATCCGTGCGCATCACCGTGAAGGACGCGCAGGCCACGGACCCGGTCGCGATCCGCACCGGCGGCCGCATGTACAACTTCGCCGCGAACACCAACTCGCACCTCGTCCTGTTCACCGGCCTGCACGCCGCCAAGGCGCGGCACGCGTTCGTCAGCAACGGGGCGAACTCCGTGGCGGGCGTGGTGTGGCATCGGGCCACTGTGGACGGCGGGGACGCCGAGGCGCATCGGCGGTGGAGCCAGGGCCTGCTGTTCGACAACATCCGTGAGATCGGCGGCGGCAACCAGGCCAAGCTGATCAACCGCGGCGACTACGGCACCTCGCACGGCTGGGGCGCCGCGCACTCGGTGATCTGGGACTACAACAAGGAGATCGTCGTCCAGAAGCCGCCGACCGCGCAGAACTACGCCGTCTCGAACGAGGGCACCCGGCGCTCGCAGCCGTACTTCCCCGGACCGTGGGGCAGCATCGAGATCAAGACCGGCCCGCTGGTGCCGGAGTCGTTGTACGAGGCGCAGGTCGTCGACCGGCTCGGTGCCGGTCGGCTCAGTGCGACTCGCGGGTGACCTCGCTGCCGCTGGAGCCGGCCAGGAAGTCCAGGTCGGCTCCGGTGTCGGCGCCCAGCACGTGGTCGACGTAGAGCCGCTCCCATCCTCTCTTCGGTGCCGCGAACGCCTCGGTCATCGCCGGGCTGGGGGAGCGGTCGAGGAAGTTCGGTGCCTCCACGTCGATCCGCCGGTTCTCCACGTCCAGCACGATGACGTCGCCGGTGCGGACCAGCCCGAGCGGCCCGCCCGCGGCCGCCTCCGGTGCCACGTGCAGCACGACCGTGCCGTACGCGGTGCCGCTCATGCGTCCGTCGCAGATCCGGACCATGTCGCGCACGCCCTGCTCCAGCAACTTCTTGGGCAACGGCATGTTCGACACCTCGGGCATGCCGGGATACCCGCGCGGCCCGCAGCCGCGCAGCACCAGCACGCTGTCCGCGTCGACGTCGAGGTCCGGGTCGTCGACGCGGGCGTGGAAGTCCTCGATGCTGTCGAACACGACGGCTTTCCCGCGGTGCTGCAACAGGTTCGGTGACGCGGCGGCCGGTTTGATCAAGGCACCTGACGGCGCCAGGTTGCCGCGCAGCACCGCGATCCCGCCCTCGGCGATGATCGGCTCGGCACGGCTGCGGATCACCTCGGGATCCCAGATCGGCGCGTCGTCGAGGTAGTCGACGAGCGGGTTCCCGGTGACGCTCAACGCCTTCGGGTCGAGCAGGTCGCGGACTTCGCGCAGCACGGCCAGAAGCCCGCCCGCGCGGTGGAAGTCCTCCATCAGGAACCGGCCCGCGGGCTGCAGGTCCACCAGCAACGGCACCCCGGAGCCGATGCGGTCGAAGTCGTCCAGGGTCAGGTCGACCCCCAGGCGACCGGCGATAGCGAGCAGGTGCACCACGGCGTTCGTCGACCCGCCGATCGCGGCCAGCGCGACGATCGCGTTGTGGAAGTTGGCCTTCGTCAGGAACGTGCTGGGCCGCCGGTCCTTCTCGATCAGCTCGACGATCAGCCGTCCCGTGCCGTGCGAGGCCTCCAGCAGCCTGCTGTCCGGCGCCGGAGTGCCGGCCACACCGGGCACGACGGTGCCGAGCGCCTCCGCCACCAGTGCCATCGTCGACGCGGTGCCCATGGTGTTGCAGTGGCCGCGGCTGCGGATCATCGCGGACTCGGAGCGGATGAACGCCTCCTGCGACAACGTGCCCGCGCGCACTTCCTCGGACAGCCGCCACACGTCGGTACCGCACCCGAGCGGCACACCGCGGAACGTGCCGGTCAGCATCGGCCCGCCAGGCACCACGACGGCAGGGATGTCGACGGACGCGGCGGCCATCAGCAGCGCGGGAATCGTCTTGTCGCAACCACCGAGCAGCACCACGCCGTCGACCGGGTTGGCGCGCAACATCTCCTCGGTGGCCATCGCGGCCATGTTGCGCCACAGCATCGCGGTGGGGCGGACGTTGGTCTCGCCCAGCGACACCACGGGCAGGTTGAGCGGAACGCCGCCGGCCTCGTGCACGCCGTTCGACACCGAGGCCGCGACCTCGTTCAGGTGTGCGTTGCACGGCGTGAGGTCGGAGGCGGTGTTGGCGATGGCGATCTGCGGTCTGGCGAAGGCGTCGGAGGGAGCGCCGCGGCGCATCCAGGCGCGGTGGATGTAGGCGTTGCGGTCCTGACCCGCGTACCACTGCTCGCTGCGAAGTGCCACGGCGCCTCCTCAACCTTCGAGACCTCCGAGCCTAGGCCGTGTCCTGCGAGGCCGTTCGATGAGAGTCACGGGCGAGAGACCCGGAGGCGGTGCCGCCGGGGCGCCCTCATACCGGGCGTATTCGGGTGTTCCGGCGGTGCCGCCTCCGGGTCCCTCGGCCGCGACTATCGCGGACGAGACTCGCAGGACATGGCCTAGGCCACGAGGATGTCCTCTCCCTTGATCTTCGTCTTGATCTGCGGCAACGGCTTCTTCGCCGGCCCGCTCTTCCGCTTGCCGTCCACCGAGCTGAACCGGCTGTCGTGGCACCAGCAGATGATCAGGTTCTGGTCGACCTCGCTGCACATGCAGCCCTGGTGCGTGCACTTGGCGTCGAACGCCGTGTACGTGCCCTTCTTCGGCTGCGCAACGACAACGGACGTCTCATCGTCGAAGTAGACGACGACACCACCGTTGAGCGGCACGTCCGCCTTCTTCGCGAGGAAGGTGCCGGGCGGGAGCTTGCCGCACGGCACGGGCTGGGCGTCCGGAGCGGCTGCCGCGGTGCCGGCGGTGATCACCGTCGCGGCCGCCGCACAGCCGCCGATGAAGCAGCGGCGGCTGACGGTGGTGGGGTTGTTCGGGAACTCCATCTCGAAGTGCTCACTTCCTGCCGGACTTCAGGCGCGGCGGAGGCGGCTTCCCCACCTTGGCGCGGTCCGTCCGGACGGACAACCCCGTAGGCGGATCCCGAATTTTCGACGACTAAAGCGGCAGATCCGGAGGCAGCTGCACGGCGATGGTGATCAGCGAGTGGACGCGGTTCGCGATCACCGACAGCAGCCCGTGCATCTCGGGCGACGCGGCGTCGGTGGCTTCCTGGAGCGTGCGCAGGTCCGTGTCGATCTGACCGAGCACCTCGGCGGTGTCGGCAGGGCCCGCCGCGAACGCCCGCGCGATGTCCTCCAGGGGAAGACCGTGGACCTCCAGGCGTTGTACTAGGTGGATGCGGTCGACGTCGTCCGAGCGGTAGAGGCGGTAGTTGCTCGCGGTGCGCTGGGCAGGGCTGATCAGGCCCAGGGTCGTGTAGTAGTCGACGGTCCGGATGCTGACGCCGGCGTGGGCGGCGAGCTCGCCGATCTTCAGCAGCGAGTCGGGCAAATCGGGCACCTCCCGTTCCGGAAACCGTACAGTGCTACGTGCTACTGTTGGGAGTATGCCTGACGAAGCCGACATAGACGGCTGTAGTACGTGGCCGGGTGCGTCTTGTTGATCGCGTCCGGCTTGCTCGCCATCGTGGTGCTCACCATTGCCACGGGCTATTTCGTCGCTCAGGAGTTCGCGTACATGGCGGTCGATCGCGGCCGTTTGCAGCAGCTGGCGGAGGCCGGGTCCAAGGCCGCCGACCGCGCGTACCGCGTGACTCAGAAGCTGTCCTTCATGCTGTCCGGTGCCCAGTTCGGCATCACGGTGACGGCGCTGCTCGTGGGTTATGTGGCCGAGCCGCTGCTCGGCACCGGCCTGGGCGTGCCGTTCTCCATGGTCATCGCGCTCGTCTTCGCGACCTTCGTGCAGATGGTGCTCGGTGAGCTGTTGCCGAAGAACCTGGCGATCGCCCGGCCCGAACAGCTCGCGCTGGCGCTGAGCGCGTCGACCCTGGCCTACCTCAAGATCGCCGGACCGGTGATCCGCCTGTTCGACGCCGCCGCCAACCGGTTGCTGCGCGCGCTCGGCATCGAGCCGGTAGAGGAACTGCCGCAGGGCGCGACGACCGAGGACCTCAAACAGATCGTCGAGGACGCGGGGGAGCGGGGCCACCTCGATCCCGAACTCACCCGGCTGCTGGAGCACGGCATCGGGTTCCGCGAGCTGGTCGCGGAGCAGGCGATGACGCCGCGCGTGAACGTCCACACAGTACGGTTCGACGAGCCCGCCGCACACGTGGTCTCGTTGCTGGACACCGGGAACTCGCGTTTTCCCGTGGTCGGCGAGGATCTCGACGACCTGCGCGGCGTGGTCGGGCTCGCCGAGGTGCTGACGTTGACGCCCGAGGAGCGTTCCTCGGTCGCCATCGAGAAGATCGCCTCGCCCGCGCTGGTGGTCCCGGCGACGCTGCCGTTGCCCGCGGTGCTGGAAAGGCTCCGCACCGAACGCCGTCAGCTCGCCTGCGTGGTCGACGAGTTCGGCGGCTTCGCCGGCGTGATCTCGCTCGAAGACCTGGCAGAGGAACTGGTCGGCGAGATCCACGACGAGGACGACCTGGTCTCCGAGATGATCGAGAAGGTCGGCGACGACTGGCGCGTGCCCGGCCGGATGCGGCTGGACGAGGTCGAGGACGCCACCGGCGTGGAGCTGCCCGCCGACGACTCGTACGACACGGTGTCCGGCCTGGTGCTGCACCAGCTGGGCCGCGTGGCCGAGGCCGGCGACGAGATCGAGATGGACGGCGTGAAGCTGGTGGTCACCACCGTGGCGCGCAACGTTCCCGACATGGTGGTGCTGTCCCGATGAGCATCGTGATCTCCGTTGTTCTGCTGGCACTCAACGGCTTCTTCGTGGCCGCCGAGTTCGCGTTGATCGCGGCCAAGCGGCATCGGCTGGAACAGGCCGCCGAGACGTCGCGGGCGGCGCGCGCCGCCGTGGCGGGCATCCGGGAGCTGTCGCTGATGCTCGCGGGTGCCCAGCTCGGCATCACGCTGTGCACCCTGGGTCTCGGCGCGCTGGCCAAGCCGGCCGTCGCGGACCTGCTGGAACCGGCGCTCAGGCTGACCGGCCTGCCGGACGCGTTCGCGTACGGCGTGGCGTTCGCGATCAGCCTGGTGCTGGTGGTGTTCCTGCACATGGTCGTGGGCGAGATGGCGCCGAAGTCGTGGGCCATCGCGAATCCCGAGCGGTCCGCGCTGATCCTCGCGCTGCCGTTCCGCGCGTTCGCACGCTCGGTCCGCTGGCTCCTCAGTGGACTGAACTCGACGACGAACGCCCTGCTGCGCCTGCTGAAGGTCGAGCCGCAGGACGAACTGGCGCAGGCGCACCGGCCGGACGACCTGCGGTTGCTGCTGCGGCAGTCCGGCGAGCACGGCCTGATCTCCGAGGCCCAGCAACGGCTGCTGACCAGGATGCTGCAGGTGCAGCGCACGACGGTGAGCGAGGTGATGGTGCCGATCGCGGAGACGTCTTCGGTCACCGAACACACGAGTGCGCGGGTGATCGAGCGGCGCAGCCTCCAATGTGGACGGTCGCGGTTCCCGGTCACCGACCTGCGCGGCGGGTACGCCGGGCTCGTGCACATCCGCGAGGCGATGCGGGCCACGGCTCGTGGTGAGAACCCGTCCGCGCGGGAGCTGATGGGCCCGGTGCTGAGGTTGCCCGCGTCGATGCCGGTGGCCCAGGCCGTGACGGCGATGCGGGCGGAGCGTTCGCAGCTGGCACTGGTCGAAGACGGCGAAGTTGTTGGTATCGCCGCACTTGAAGACCTCCTCGAAGAGCTGATCGGCGAATTCGAGGACGAAACAGACACCCGTCCGGTCGGCGTCCGCTGACCGGAGTTTCCCAGGGAGGAAACACAACATGTTCAAGCGGATGCTCAGCGCCTTCGGCGTCGGTGGCCCGTCGGTCGACACCGTGCTGGACTCGCCGCACGCCACGCCCGGCCAGGTCGTCACCGGGCAGGTGCGCATCCAGGGTGGCAGCGCGGACGCCGAGATCGGTCAGGTCGTGCTGTCGCTCGTCACGCGCGTCGAGGTCGAGCACGGTGACCACGAGTACGGCGGCGTCTCCGAGTTCCTGCGGGTCGTGGTGCAGCAGGGCGTCCGGGTCGGGGCCGGCCAGCTGGTCGCGATCCCGTTCCAGCTGCCGATCCCGTGGGAGACCCCGATCACGGCGGTCGGCGGCGGTCAGCTGCCGGGCATGACCGTGGGCGTGCGGACCGAGCTCGTGATCGCGGGCGCGCCGGACAAGGGCGACCTCGACCCCGTGCTGGTCCACCCGCTGCCCTCGCAGGACGCGGTGCTCAACGCGTTCGGGCAGCTCGGATTCTCGTTCCGCAGCGCCGACGTCGAGGCGGGGAGGCTGCACGGCGTGCCGCAGGAGCTCGGTTTCTACCAGGAGATCGAGTTCTTCCCGCCGGCTCAGTTCGCGGGCCGGATCCAGCAGGTGGAGCTGACGTTCGTGGCGTCACCGCACGAGCTGTTCGTGATCCTGGAGGCGGACAGGCGCGGCGGGATGTTCTCGTCGGGCGGTGACGCGTTCGGCCACTTCCGGCTGTCGCACCAGGACGCTCAGGTAGCCGATTGGGCTACGTCCATCAACGGATGGCTGGCTCAGGTGGCGGAGCGCGGCGGTGCCATGTACGGCCACGACCAGCACGGACATCACGGCGGCCACGGTGGTCACCACGGCCGTGGCGGCATGGGCATGGGCACGGTCGTCGCGGCCGGTGCCGCGGGTGTCGTGGGCGGCATGGTGGTCGGCGAGATGATGGACGACGCGTTCGAGGACTTCGGCGGCGAGTAGGGATTTCCGGGCCCACGACCTGAAAGAACATCGTTGATGGAGTGGATGACGAGCCCCGAGCTGTGGGTCGCGTTCGTCACCTTGTTGCTGCTGGAGATCGTGCTCGGCATCGACAACGTCATCTTCATCTCGATCCTGGCCGGGCGCCTGCCGGAGGAGCAGCGGCGCCGGGCCCAGGTCGTGGGCCTCTCCTCGGCTTTGATCACGCGGCTGATCCTGCTCGCGTCGCTGGCGTGGGTGATCGGGCTGACCGCGCCGCTGTTCGCGGTGTGGGGCCACGAGATGTCCGGCCGCGACCTCATCCTGTTGCTGGGCGGCCTGTTCCTGCTCGGCAAGGCGACCTTCGAGATCCACGAACAGCTTGAAGGCGCGCCGAGCGTTCGAACCCGGTCGAACTGCACGGCACGTACGTGAAGAACGACTGAGGTTCGGACTCCGCGAAACGGGGTAACCGCGCCGTGCGTCAAGCAGTCGGCGTTGTTACCCCGGTGGACGGAGGACGGTGACGACGTGAAGACGCATGTGCTCGACTACGCGCTGCGGGTGACGCGGGAACTCGGCTTGAGCGGTGAGTCGTCCTGCGTGGACAGGGACAAACCGCTGCGGGTGTACATAGCCGTGGAGGGCAGCCTGCCCAGCCATCCCGGCTGCCTGGTGGCGCTGCTCTGGACCGAGCGCCACGGGTGGGCGATGGCGGTGGAGGAACCCGGCGGCGCCGACCTGACCGTGGTGGCGCACCTGGGCGGCCCGGTCGAACCACCACCGCACGTCGTGGCGCGGTGGGCGCGGGGCCTGCTCACTCAGCGGAGCCGGTCGGCGACGGTGAACCCGCCCGCGCACAGCGGACACGTGGCCTGACCGAACAGGTGGGTTACCGCTAGTTGGACGTGTTCCTGGCCGTGTGCGGTGGCGGTGTCGTACAGCCTGCGGCCGATGCCGGTCAGAGCTGCCGGGTTCTGCGGCTCGAGCGGGCTGGTGTCGCCGATCTCGTCGATGAACGACGCCTTGGCGAGACTCAGGTCGAACAGCAGGGTGATGCTCGTGTGGCAGGCGGGGCACGGGATTTCGCACGTGCGCAGGTCGAGTGCGGCGGCCAGCCGGGGTGAGAGTCCGGTTCCCTCGAACGTCAGTTGGGCGGCCAGCAGACTGGCGTAGTAGTCGTCGGCCGTGGGCAGGAGCCGGTTTGTTCGTCGAGGTCCTCCTGCGACCAGCTCGTCACAGGACCGCCTCGGCAATCGTGAGATCCGCTTCGCACGCCGGGCAGGTCGCCCGGCCGAAAAGCCGCAGGAACGCCTGTGCCACGTGGTCCCGGTCGTGGCCGGTGGCGGTGTCGTAGAGCCTGCGGCCGATGCCGGTGAGTCGTGCGGGATCGGCGGGGACGAGCGGACGGGACGCGCCGGTCTCGTCGGTGCAGGTGTCGTCGTAGATCACAAGTTCGGTCCGGCACGCAGGGCAGGGGAGGCAGTACTCCTCGCCGGCGACCGCCCAGGCCAGGTCATCGGCCCAGTACCCGACGCCTTCGAAAGCGAGCGCGCATTCCAGCAGGTACGGGTAGTACGCGTCGGTCGAATCCGGCAGCAGGCGGTTCGCCGCTGTGCACAGGCGGGACATGACGCCGGCTTCGCGGACCTCGTCTTTCCCGCTCACCACGACGGCCGCGGCGCGCATGATCGCGTCGATCGCCTGCGGACCGCCGCGGTCGGCTGCTTCTGCCAGAAGCGCCAAGTCCGTCATGCCCGCGATCAGATCACGGGCATGACGGACCAGAGGGCGGAATCGGCTAAACGCTGACCGGCTCCCGCTTCTGCTTCTCCTGCGACAGCTCGTCGAGCGTGGTGCCCTCGACGTCGAGCTCCGGCAGCCACCGCAGCCACTTCGGCAGCCACCAGGCGCGCTCACCGATCAGGGCCAGCGCGGCCGGCACGAGCACCATGCGGACCACGAAGGCGTCCACGAAGATGCCGACGGCCAGGGCGAACGCGATCGACTTCACGGTCGCCTCGCCCGCGGGGACGAAGCCGGCGAAGACCGAGAACATGATCAGTGCGGCGGCCACGACGACCGGGGCGGCCTGGCGGAAGCCCGTGGTGATGGCCTCGATCGGCTTGGCGCCGCGGTGGTGCGCCTCGTGCATCCGGGACACCAGGAAGATCTGGTAGTCCATGGCGAGGCCGAACAGGATGCCGATCACCAGGATCGGCGTCAGGCTGATCAGCGGGCCGGTGGCGTCGAGGTTGACCGCGCCGGCGAGCCAGCCCCACTGGAACACCGCCACCGTGGCGCCGAGGGAGGCGCCGATGGTCAGCAGGAAGCCGAGCACGCCCACCAACGGCACCAGCAGCGAGCGGAACACCAGGATCAGCAGGACGAGCGCGAGGCCCACGACCACGGCGAGGTAGATCGGCAGTGCGCGGTCCAGGGACGTGGCCACGTCGACGCTCACCGCGGTGGCGCCGGTGACGTACGCCTTGCCACCGTCCAGATCGGACAGTTCGGCGCGCAGGTCGGCGACGAGCTGTTCGGTGGCAACGGTGTCCGGGCCGGACTTCGGGATCACGGTGACCAGTGCGGCGCTGCCGTCCTGGCTCGGCCTGGCCGGCGTCACCAGGGCGACGTCGGACAGCTTCGAGATCGGCTCCGCGGCCTTGGTGGCCGTGGCGGCGGCGCCGTCACCCTCGACGAGCACGAGGATCGGGCCGTTGAAGCCCTCACCGAAGCCCTGCGCGAGGATCTGGTCGGCGCGCTCCTGGGTGGAACCGGCCGGCGGTTTCTGGATCAGCGTGGTGTCCATGGAGGCCACCGGGATCGCGACGATGCCCAGTGCCACGACGGAGAGCAGCAACGCCACGACGCGGTTGCGGGTGATGGCGCCCGCCCAGCCGCGGATCACGCCGCGGTCGGTGGGTTCGCTGACCTTCTGCGCGCGTTCCTTGCGGGTCAGCACGCGGCGGCCGAGCATGCTCAGCACCGCGGGCACCAGCGTGATGGCGATCAGCACCGCGACGACGATCGTGGCGGCGGCCGAGACACCCATCTGGGTCAGGAACGGGATGCCCGCGATCGCGAGGCCCACCAGTGCGATGACCACGGTCAGGCCGGCGGTGACGACGGCGGAACCAGCCGTGCCGACCGCGGTCGCGATGGCGTGGCCGACGTCGGAACCGCGGCGCAGTTCCTGGCGGAAGCGGTTGATGATGAACAACGCGTAGTCGATGCCGACCGCGAGACCCAGCATCGAGGCGAGGATCGGCGTGGTCGACTGCAGGTCCATGAAGCCGGACGCGATGGTGATGCCGAGCGTGCCGATGCCGACGCCGATGGCGGCGCTGAGCAGGTTCATGCCCGCGGTCACCAGCGAGCCGTAGGTGAGCGCCAGCACGACGAGCGCCAGCACGACACCGATGGCCTCGCTCGGTCCGCCGACGTGCGGCGTCTCCTGCATCGCGGTGCCGGAGACCTCGACGGTCAGCCCGGCGGCGCGGGCCTTGTCCACGGCCTTGAGCAGCTCGGTCCGCTGCTCGTCGGTGACCTCACCGGGCTTCACGTCGTAGGTGACGGTGCTGTAGCCGACGTTGACGTCCTGGTTCACGCTCGGCGCGGCGGGGTCGAGCGGGTTGGTCGCCGACTGCACGCCCTTGAGCGAGGACTCGTCCGCCACCAGGTCGGTGATCGCCTTGATCTGCTGCGGCAGCTTCTGGCCGTCCGGCGCCTTCAGCACGACCCGCGCGGTGGCGGTCTCGCCGGAACCGAACTTCTGCTGAATGCGCTCGAGCGCCGTCGTCGACTCCTGGCCGGGGATGGACATCGAGTTCGACGTCTCACCACCGAGCGTGAAGGCGCCGACGCCGGAGCCGATCAGCACGAGCAGCCAGATCAGGACGACGGGGAGGCGGTGCCTGTGCGCACCCAGTCCCAGTTTGTAGAGCAGTTTCGCCATGATTTTCAGGCCTCCCGGTGCCCGAGCGTGTCAATGCAGGTTGCGAGGATCAGAGGACGCCACGTGGTCTTGTCGCCGACCTGGTTGGCCAGCAGCGTCAGCACGGCCATGGCGCTCAGCGCCCCGACGATCCGGATCGCGCGCTCCGGCTCGGTCTCGGGGTCGACGACGAACATGTCGTTGAGCAGCAGTTCGTCCTGGGCCTGCTGGGGGTCCTCGCCCGGTGCGGTCATCGAGCGGAACAACAGCGAGACCAGGCCGGGCCGGTCGAGCGCGATGTCGGTGAGCAGTTCCAGCGCCCGCCGTTCCCGCGCTGGTCCCGCCGGCATGGGCGAGACGAGATCGACCACGTGCCTGCTCAGCACGCGACTGTGCTCCCACGCCGCTTCGAAGAGAGCGTCTTTGCTCGGGAAGTGGTGCAGCAGACCGGCTTTGGACAGCCCGACGGCGTCGGCGAGCGTCTTCAGCGACGTCTGCTCGAAGCCGTGCCGCGCGAACAACGCGGCGGCGGCGTCGAGGATCGTCTCGTCGACTCCGGTCCTGGGCTGTCGTGGCATGCTGACGACTTTACGGCGTTTACCGACCGTTTCGGTAGGTTTACCGACCGAAACGGTCGGTGGCCTTCGTCACTCTGATGGGGGTACGCCGGTCATCGGGTTCGCACACTGCGCGCCACCATCACCGGGCGGCAGTGGTCCACGGGCGGAGCTTTTCGGGGTTGCGGACGGCCCAGATGCGCGTGATGCGGTCGTCCGCGATGTCGAACGCGTAGACGGACGAGGTGACGCCGTCCTGCTGGACCAGCAGGCCGGGCTGGCCGTTGACGGTGCGCTCGAAGATCGTGAAGCCGCCGGCGACACCGGTGGCGACCGCGACCAGGAACCCGGCGATCTGCTCGCCACCCTCGATCGGGTGCAGCGCGGTGCTGACCAGGCCGCCGCCGTCCGCGGTGAAGGTCGCGGCGGGATCGAGCAGCCCGACGAGGGCCGTGATGTCCTGGGCTTCCCAGGCCTGCTTGAAGTCGCGGACCAGCCCAGCCCGGTGGACGGCCAGTACCGCGGGCGGCTGGGCCGTGCGGACCCGGCGGCGGGCCGAGGACGCGAGCTCGCGGCACGCGGCCGTGGTGCGGCCGGTGATCTCGGCGATCTCGGCGAACGAGTAGCGGAAGACGTCGTGCAGGACGAGCGCGACCCGCTGCGCAGGTGTCATCGATTCGAGCGCGACGAGGAACGCCATGCTGACCGACTCGTCCAGGGTGACGCGGTCGGCGGGGTCGGCGGTGTGTCCTTCGGCCGGGTCGGGCAGCGGCTCGGGGATCCACTCGCCGACATAACGTTCGCGGCGGGCGCGAGCCGACCCGAGCAGGTCGAGGCAGATGCGGCTGGTGACGGTGGTGAGCCAGGCCCCAGGAGAGGCGATCGCGTCCTGCTGCGGCCGCGACAAGGCGTACCAGCGGGCGTAGGCCTCCTGCACGGCGTCCTCGGCCTCGGCCAGGGAGCCCAGCAGCCGGTAGGCGAGGTTGATCAGGTGGCGGCGCTCGCTGAGGACCGCGTCGGTCATCGGTGCTCCCATCGGTCGTGTCTTCGATCAGTCCGACGAGACACCAGCTCGAATCGTCAGGGTCGAACTGTCAGGGACGGCCTGATGTTCCGCGGTGCTGTGTCGTCGTAGTGCTCGGAAGCGAACACCACGAACGAAGGAGACCGATGATCAGGATCGGCATCGTCCTCGGCAGCACCCGGCCGGGTCGCCGGGGCGAGCAGGTCGCCCGGTGGGTACAGGAGCGGGCGGGGCTGCGCGGCGACGCGGAGTTCCAGCTGATCGACCTGCTCGCCCACCCGTTGCCGCACCTGGACGAACTGCCGGGCGAGTACCAGCACGAACACACACGGGCGTGGGCGGCGACGATCGCGTCGTTCGACGGGTTCGTCGTGGTCACGCCCGAGTACAACCACTCGGCGCCAGGCGTGCTGATGAACGCGATCGACTTCCTGCGCGAGGAGTGGCGCGACAAGGCGATCGGTTTCGTGTCGTACGGCGGCGTGGGCGGCGCCCGCGCGGTCGAGCAACTGCGGCTCATGTGCGGAGCGCTGGAGATGGCGGACGTGACGTCGCAGGTGACGTTGTCGCTGCTGACCGAGTTCGAGAACTTCGCGGTGCTGCGGCCGGGCGAACACAACGTCAACTCGCTCGACAAGATGCTGGACCAGGTCGTCGCCTGGAGCACCGCCCTCGCGCCGCTGCGTGCCGGTTCGCCGGTCACGGTGGCCTGATCTTTTGAAAGGACAACTGATGCGTGAAGCGGACGAAGCCGGTCTCCGGCGGCACATCGGCAGGATCGTCGAAGGAATCAGGGCCAAGGATCTGGACGGTCTCCGGCGGCTCTACGCGGACGACGTCGTGTCCTTCGACGTCGAGCCGCCGCTGCAGCACGTCGGCATCGACGCGAAGCTGAAGAACTGGGCCAACGCGTTCGCGTTCTTCCAGGACGTGAACTACGAGGTGCGTGATCTGGCGCTGACGGTGGACGAGAGGGTCGCGTTCGGGCACTGCTTCGGACGGCTCAGCGGCACGGCGAGGAACGGCGTGGCGGTGGGCGGGATGTGGGTCCGGGCGACGTTCTGCTTCCGGAAGATCGACGGGGAGTGGCTGATCACGCACGATCAGGTCTCGGTGCCGTTCGACATCGTCAGCGGCAAGGGGGTGGCGGACCTGGAGCCCTGACCTGAGTCCGGGCACGGCTCTGCGAGCCGCGTGACCCACAATGTCGCGGTGATCGAGATGTCCGCCGTCGTCGCTGCGCACCATCTGGTGAACCATCCCGATTGGCCCGTCGGGCCTTGCTCGGACGGTGACGTCGTGCTGTCCGGGCGGATGTCGCGCGAGGACGTCGGCTCGGCGCTGGCCGCGATTGCGCAGTACAACAACCATCAGGAGGTCGAGCCGGACGGGCCGTTGATGCTCCGGGTGTTGCTGGAACAGGACCACCTCATCATGTCCGGCGGCCTGCTCGTACGGGACACACGCACCGGCGTGGTCATCGAGCCGGGATGCTGCCAGGGACTCGAGGACTGGCGCGACTGGCGTGGAGTGCTCGACGGCGTGCACCCGTGGCTCGGGCACTCGCCGGATCCGTTGGTGGAGATCGGGGACGGCCTCGTGCGGGTGTGGCCGGACGACCGCCGGGCGGACGGGCCGGCCTGTGAGGTTCCGCTCGCGGACCTGCCGGCGCACCTCGCGGTCGTGCGGCAGGACCTGCTCGGGTTCCTGGAGCTGGTGCGGAAATGGGCGCCGTACGGCATGGGGGAGGAGCTCGCGGCCGCCCTCGACGAACACTTCCGCATCAGCGAGCCCTTTTGAGTCCACTGCTGGGAGAATGGGCCGATGTTCGTCTTCGACGCGGAACTCTGGCTCTGGGACGCCCGCCGCATGGACACCTGGACCTTCGTGACGTTGCCGGAGGACGTCTCGGACCAGATCCGTGACATCGCCACGCCCGGCGCCGGGTTCGGCTCGGTGAAGGTCCGCGTCGGTGTGGGCGCCAGCAACTGGTCGACGTCGGTGTTCCCGGACAAGCAGTCCGGTTGTTACGTGCTGCCGATCAAGGCCGCGGTGCGCAAGAAGAACAACGTGGAACCCGGCGACGTCATCGAGGTGACCGTCGAGGTCGT
>NZ_JAXAVW010000064.1:0-25745 GCF_033949945.1 Lentzea miocenica | reverse complement strand
GACGGCCTGCGCGTCGTCGTGATCGAGCAGCTGCTGCCCACCGAGGTGCAGCGGGTGCCCCGGCACGGCGCCCATCCACCCAGGCGGCTGCCCCGCCCGCAGGAACCGCTCGTCGACGGCGCGCTGGATGAACACCTCCACCTCGTCGACGGCGCGGTTGCGGCGGGCCCAGGCCTCCTGGTCGGCCGTCATGCGGCTGAGGTCGACCGGCCACTCGCGGTTCACGCCGATGCACGCCCGCCGACCGTCCACGGTGAACTGCGCTCAGATCTCCCGCAACGGCTTCAACGTGGTCTCGGCGAACTCGGAGAACGCGTCCGCCAGCTCGTCGACCGGCACCATCGGCGGCAGCACGATCACCTCGGACACCCCCAGCGCCGCCAGCCGTTCCACGCTCTCCACGGTCGCGGGCACCACCCCGGACATCAGCTCGATCGACGACGGGTCGCGCCCCGCCTCCTCTGCCGCGCGCCGGCACTCGGCGAACAGCGGCGCCGGGTCGTCGGCGATCGGGCAGAAGGCGTCGGCCAACCGCCCGGCGCGCCGGGCCGCCGCCTTCGAGTGACCACCCATGATCAGCGGGATCCGGCCGGCGGGCTTGGGGTAGCAGCGGGCGTCGCGGAACTGGAAGTGCTTGCCCTCAAAGGTTTCCTCCGAGCTCCACAACGCCCGCAGCACGCCGATCCACTCGTCGAAGCGTTCCACCCGCGTGTCGAAGTCGGCGCCGATCACCTCGAACTCCTCGCGCATCCAGCCGAGCCCCACCCCCAGCGACACGCGGCCGCCGGAGAGGTGGTCGAGGGTGGCGACCTGTTTCGCGGTCACCACCGGATTGCGTTGCGGCAGCACGAGCATGCCCGTCACCAGCCGCACCCGCTCCGACGCGCCGGCCGCGAAAGCCAGCCACGTCAACGAGTCCGGGTGCGGCTGTTCGGGCGGGTGCGGCATCTCGCCGTCCGGCGAGTACGGGTACGGCGTCTTCCGGCCGGCCGGAAGGACCACGTGGTCAGCCACCCACAGCGAGTCCACGCCGTGGTGCTCGGCGAGCCGGACGACCTCACGGGCGGCCCGAGGAGAGTCGAAAGGCGGCGTGCTCACGGCCATCAAGCCGATCTTCATCGTCCAGTACCCCATTCCTGTGCGAGCAGGGTGGCCATCCGATCGGCCACCGCGATGGTGATGACGTGTGTGTTGGCTCTGGGTGCGATCGGTATGACGGAGGCGTCGGCGACGTGGACGTTCTCGATGCCGTGCAACCGTCCTGAATGGTCGGTCACCGGGCCCATCGCGCACGTGCCGACCGGGTGCCAGTAGCCGCTGAACTCGGCGGCCGGAGCGGCGTCCACCTCGGCAAGACCCTTCATGAGGTCCCGCGCGAGCTCCACGCCGTCCCGCAGCTTCTGCTCGTCCCGGCCGTCCTGGTCGGTGAAGAAGCCGTGATCGATCACCGGCAACGCCCGCGGGTCCAGCGATGTCGTGCGCACCGAACCACGCGACACCGGGTCCATCACGTAGACGTGCGTGCCCGCCCTGCCGGTTTCCGACCACGGCACGAGGTGCAGGTCCCAGTACTCGTCCGCCAGCGACGACCGCGCCTTCACCAGCGTCTGCGTCACGTGGTCATCAGGCCGCGCCACCAGCGCCGGCCGGGCCGTGGCGAACAGACCGACACCGCCGTGGTCGGCCAGGCCCCGTCCGACCCCCTGCAGCGAGTGCCGCACCGGCACACCCAGCTCCCGCAACGAAGACGGCGGCCCGACACCGCTGCGGGCCAGCAGCGGGGGATTGCCGTAAGCGCCGGCGCACAGCACGATCCGATCCGCCGTGATCAGCTCCGGACGGCCGGACCGCAGCACGTGCACGCCCGTGGCGCGGTCACCGGCGAACTCCAGCCGCACGGCCAGCGTGTCACCCAGCACCGTGACGCGCGGCCGCACCGGGTCGAGGTAGGCGAACGCCGCGTGCCAGCGCACCCGGCCGACCGCGTTGAGCGGCACCCAGCCCGCACCCGCTGACGGCGCGTTCACGTCGGCGAGCTCCGGCAGTCCCAGCTCCGCCGCGCGCGCCACCACCGCCTGATGCCACGCGGTGCGGTCCTCGAACGGCCGGACCCGCAGCGTTCTCATGGCCGAGTCGACGTGCGGGCGGACCAGGGCGTCGGTCCAGTGAGCGTTCCACTCCAGGTCCGGCGGTGCCGGAAGCACCGCCCAGCACCCGTTGTGCGTGGACGACCCGCCGATCACCTTGGCCCGCGAACAACACGACGGACCGTCCGGCTCCCAGTCGTGGGTGCGCGGCGCGGCCCTCGCGTCGATCATCTCCGGCGGCCAGCCCGCCGCGTCGTGCGGGCCGTGATCGGGCCCGGCCTCCAGCAGTCCCACGGTGATGCGGTCGTCCCGCGACAACCGGGCCGCGACCGCACAGCCCGCGGCGCCACCACCGACGACGACAACGTCAAATCGCACGCGCTTCCTCCCCCGAGGCCCCCATGGCGTTCTGGATCAGGATTACCACGTGTGAGCGCCGTACGTAACCGTGTAGTGACGCAGAGGGACCTTTCGGCAACGTGCGGCCTGCTTGGGACCGGTCCCGGTTCGCTGGACGAACAATGGCTGCGAACTGTCCAGTTTTTGGCAATTCAAGGTCACTTCTGTCGCTGATAGGTTGCGGGCAACTTGGATCCGGATCACCGACGAAATCGTGAGGAGGGGGTTTCCGAGGTGATTGACCGGGACGACGCCGCCCCCGCATTTGACGTCTTCATCAGCTATGCGCTCTCGGACAAGGACGTGGTCGCTCCTTTTGTCACGGCGCTGCGGCGGGACGGTTTCGACGTCTGGATCGACTACGAGCAGATGGCGGGCGGCGTTCCCGTCCTGGAGCAGCTGGCGGACGGGATCTCGCGGTCGGCGCACATGATCGTCTGCCTCTCCGACGCCTATCTGGAGCGGGACTGGACCAAGGCTGAGCTGGACATCAGCGTCACGCGCGACCCCGGTGCCCGTGGCGCGCGGACGATTCCGGCGGTGTTCCGCCCGCTGACCGTGGAGATCCCGCCCTACATCGGCCGGCTGACCATCTGCGACCTCACGAATCAGCGCAACGACTACGACCAGCAGTACGCCCTCGTGACCAGGAGGATTCGTCGGAGGGTCACTTCCACGGCTCCCGGAAAAGAAGCGATCGGCCAGATCTGCGCGACCCCGTTCGGTCACGCCGACCAACCGGAGCGTGCCCTGTTCGAGGCCTACCGCGCCTATAGAGAACTCTGTCAGTTCCTGTACCGGCAAGAAATAGGAGAAATTCCGCAACATGTGGAATTCTCCTGGATCACGGACAGGCTGATGATGCGGTCCAGCCTGCCGGCCGAGATCCGGGACGCGCTGGCGACGATGGAGGGGTACGGCAGGCAGGTCGTCCCCGGCTACGTCAGTGGTGCGGCCGTGACACCGGAGACGATCGAGTCCCCGCTGAAGACGCTGGCGATGCTGACCCAGTGGGTGTTGCCGGACTGGCACCGGCCGGACGAGGTGGTGGACGCCTGGGACGCCCTGCCGTCCGAGGAGGACGGCACCAGGGAGCTGCCCGGCACCGACTACGTCCTGAGCGCGCCTGTGCTCGGACGCGCCGCGCTCGGTCCGCTCTACGGCGCGCGGGACACCAGCCGCGACAAGCCCGTCACGGTGCTGCTCGTCGAACCGCCGCCGGAGGACGAACGGGCCTTCCGCCGGCACGTGGCCCGGTTCGACCACGGCCTGGGCGACGGCGTCCTGCAGGCGAACGACGGCGGCGACCTCGTGGTCAAGGGCCACCGGCTGCACTACCTGGCGATGCCCGCGCTCGACGGTGCCTGCGTCGCGAGCCTCGGCGAACTGCCGCCCAGGGCCGCCTGCGAGCTGGTCCTGGGCGTCGCGGAGGTGCTCCGCGGACTGCACGAGACCGATCCACCGGTCGTGCACGGCGACGTCGTGCTCGCGAACGTCCTCGTCGGTGCCCTCGGCACGGTGAAGCTGTGTCCTGGCCGGCCGATCGCCGAGACCAGGGCCGAGGACCTGGGCGCGCTGGCCGCGTTGCTGGAGGAGTTGTCGCCCGGCCCGCTCGCCGGGCGGCTGGCGTCCTGCACGACCGCGGCGCGCGCCTGTCAGATCCTTCGTCAGGCATGCCGCGAGCTGCCGCAAGAAGACAGCCTCGCCGCCGTGTACCGGCGTTACCGCAACGCGACGACGGGCACCACGACCGGCCCGCGGCGCACCGGCCGCGCCACCCAGCTCGTCGAGACGTGCCGGATCGAGAGCAGGGCGGCGTGGCCGCTGGGCGACGGCCGGCTGGTCGTGTGGGAACGGGGGACCGACACCCTGGTCGTCCGCGAGGGCGAGGAGACCGTCTGGCGGGACACCGGCGCGGTCAGGGTGCGCCGGGTGGCGCACGGGCCAGGAGGCAGGCTCGCCATCGGCGGCTGGGACGGGGCGGTGCGCTGCTTCTCCGGCGATGCTCCCGTGGTCAGCGCCCAGATGGACGGCGCCGTCGGCGACCTGTGCTTCGTCGGGGACAGCCTGGTCGCCGGGTCGTGGCGGCAGCACCTGTGGCGGTTCGCGCCGGACGGGCAGCGCCACGAACTGCTGGACGTGAAGGCAGGGGTGCACCGCATCGCCGCGGCCGCCACCCGCGACCGGTTCGCCGTCGCGGACCTGTCCGGCGGTCTGGCGATCTACGCCGACAACCGCAGGGTCGCGAACATGCCCGCGGTGGGTTTCGTGACCGACCTCGCCTACGCGGGCACCCGCCTCGTCCTGCTCACCGGTGAGACGCTGACGAGCCTGTGGCTCGACGGTTCGACCGGTGTCGGCGAGGCGCGCCCCGGTGCGCGCAGGCTGCTGCCCGGTCCGGCACCCGGCCACTGCACGCTCGTGGTCGGGACGAGCGCCGGAACCGAGACGTGGCTGATCGACGAGGCGGACCGGCACGTCCGCGACCGCGTCTTCCCGCTCGGACACGAGTTGATCGGCACGTGCGGTGTCGCCGGCCGGTTCGTCGTGTCCGATCCGGACGGTGGATGCGCGTACTGGCGTGACGGCGAGCAGCAGACCCTGTGGCGCAACGCGGCCTCGGCCACCCTCTCCGGGGACGGGTGGCAGATCGCGGTCAGCAGGCCCGGTGTCGTCGAACTCTACGAGGACTTCGCGTGACGACAACGGAGACGGAAGATCTCACCAGGACGCCGCTGCTGGCGGCGATCGAGGAACTGCGGGCCCGCGAGGCCACGCCCGCGGTGCGCATCGCGCTGGCCGAGGCCGAGTTCCGGCTCGCGATCGCACCGGAGACCCCACCGGCGGAGGCGATCGAGCGGCTGCGTGCGGCCATCGCCCAGGATCCGTTCTGCCCCAA
This sequence comes from Lentzea miocenica, assembly GCF_033949945.1. NCBI lineage: Bacteria > Bacillati > Actinomycetota > Actinomycetes > Pseudonocardiales > Pseudonocardiaceae > Lentzea > Lentzea miocenica. The sequence continues at coordinate 20,360 of NZ_JAXAVW010000064.1, read as the reverse complement.
GCTGTTCCTCCACCTCGGCCGGCTGCTGCACCGGACGGCGGGCGCGGGTGCCGCGCTGCCCGAGTACCGCCACGCCCTGCGCCTCGCACCTGGCAGCCGCCGGACGCACCTGCTGCTCGCGCTCGCGTTGCTGGACGTGGGACCGGAGACCCGCGACCTCGGCGACCGGCTGATCGTGGCGCTCAACAGCGGGCAGCAGGCCGACCTGAAGACGGCGGTCGCCGAGGTGGACGCCTGGATCGAGGACCAGAGCGCCCCCGCCACGCCCGGCGCCGACGGGGCGCGGAAATCACGCCGGCCCGCTGTCAAGCCGGGCAAGCAGGGCGCGCCCGACGCGTGGCGGATCGCGCTGCACGAGCAGATCACCCGCGGCAAGGCACAGACGAGCCAGCTCTCCGTGTTGCTGCGCACCGGGCTGGCGCGGGTCGCCGACGCCGATGAGATCGGCGAGTACGCCACGGCGTGCGTGATGTTGCTGGCCGGCGGTCAGACGCCGCGGTCGGTGCGGGACTTCGCGAAGTCCGTGCTCGCCGGGCACGCGGACCATCCGGCCGTCGTGCTTCTCAGCGCCGCACTCGACCTCGCGGAGGCGGGTGACGCGGCGGCGTTCGCGGACCTGGCCGCCGACCACCTGGAACGCGGCGTGCTGCCGCTGGAACTGGTGTGCTGCCTGCACTTCAGCGCCTACGGCCCGGACAGGGACGGCACGGTCGTCGACGCGCTGGCGCAGCTCGACCGGTACCCGCGGCCGATCAGGGACTCGCACTGCTTCGACGAACTGCGGCTCGCCGTGCTGGACGGGCACGCCCGCAAGGCGTGGACGGGGGAACGGTTCGACGAGGCGAGGCTGTTGTGGCAGGAGGCGGCCGCGATCGACCCGTTCCGCGTGCCGGTGGCCCGCAACCTCGCTCTGCTGGCCGCGCGGACGAAGTCGGCGCAGGAGTACGGCTCGGCCTGGGCGCGGCTGAGCGAGCTGCTCTACCTCCAGCCGGCCGGTGCCGGTGACGTCCAGCTGTTGCTGGAGGACCGCAGGACGATGCACCTCGCGCTGGCCCAGCACGCCCAGCAACGGCACTGCGAGAGCCGTGAACCGCGGGCCGTGCCGAGCCAGGAGCAGATCAGGGCGTGGCTGGCCGACCAGGACGCGCTGACCGAGTGGCTGCACCAGTGGGATCTGCACTACGTCAACGCGCGCCTGGCTTTCCGGTCGCCCGCCCACGTGCTCGGCCTCCCGTCCGATGCCGGGCAGGAGGACCGCGTGGCGGCCGCGGAGGCGTTCGTGCGGCACGTCGAACTGGCCATGAGCGGACGGGACTGGGCAGGTCTGCAGGCGTTCGCGAACCTGGCCGCCACCCAGGCGCAGCAGGCGCTCGCGTCGATCGGGGAGGTCCGCGACGAGTACTACGAGCCGGAACGCGCGGAGGCGCGGAACCTGACGCGGGCGGCCGCGATGCGGGGTCTGACCCTGCGGTGGATGATGCGGGAGCTGCACCGGAACCCGTCCGGCGAGCAGCTCCGGCTGGGACTCGACCTCGCTCGCCGGCAGCTGGCGCTGCCCTGGCGGTTGCTGCGGCCGATCTGCGTCGAGATCGGCGCGATCAGGGACGACGTCGATCCCGTCAAGATGTTCGAGGGCGACCTCGTCGCGCTGGCGACCTACTGGGACGCGCCGGAACCGACGTCACCGCAGGAGTACGCCGACCGGCTGTCCACTTTGGAGGGTTGTGTCGCCCTGGTGCCGCACGACCTCATGTTGAGGCTGCTGCTTTGCCGCGCGTTGCGTGCTGTGGACAGGCAGGCCGACGCCTACGCGGCCGCCCTGGAGGCGTTGAAGGTCCCCGCGCCCGATGGCGATGACGACGATGAGAGCCGGCAGGCGGTGACCGACCGGCTGATCGACCTGGTCGACGTCATCGGCTGGGAGGACATCCCGGAGTCGGTGCGCCGGCCCGCGACTCCGCAGGCGGCGCCGACCAGGGACTACGTGATCCTGACGGCCCGGCGGGCCCTCGAGCGGTATCCGCGCAGCGCGCTGGTGCGGCGCGAGCTCGCGAAGTTGCTGGTGGCGACCGGCGGGGTGGACGAGACGAACGAGGCGATCGCCCTGCTGGCCGAGGGCATCGAGCTGGCACTGAGCGCGGAGCAGCGGACGGAGCTCGCCGAGCGGCTCACCGCGATCGAGCCGCTGGCCGCGGTGGCGCCGATCCGCGCGGCCATCCGGGAGCTGGTGGAACCGGCCCAGGAGTCGGCGCGCGCGGCGATCGACGCCTACGTGCAGAACCCGGACGTCGAGACGAAGAAGGCGGCGGTGGCGGCGTTGCGCGCTGCCATCGACAAGGTCGTGGAGGGACAACGGATGGCCGAACAGGCCGAGCTCGGTGACGAACACGCGTCGCTGGACGAGGCGCTCACCCGGCTGCGCCTGATGGTGGCCGAGCTGGACGACGGCACCCAGACCAACGACGGCACCCAAGCGACCGACGGGGGGAGCTGACCATGTTCATGATCGATCTCGCCGGGGACTCCCTCTACTCGCGGCTCGGCGTGTCCCCGGACGCGAGCGCCGAAGAGATCCGGCAGTCGCGCGACCGGCTGATCCGCGAGCTGCGCGAACAGGTGCGCCGGGAACCCGGGCGGAAAGCGGAGCTCACCGAACGGCAGCAACAGATCAACAGCGACGCCGACGTGCTGGTCCGGCCGGCGAAACGGGAGCAGTACGACAAGGAGCACGAGCACCTGCGGTTCTTCACGATCCGTTCGGCCGCCGCGCCGATGTTCACCAGCACGTCCGATCGCATCGACGTGCTGCACCGCGCCATCAGCGCGCACCTGCGCGCGCAGGGCGTGCGCGTCCGTCCACTGTCCGATGTGGACCGCAGTGATTTCACCTCCGACGTGACCCCGAACACCCTCCTCGACGAACTGATCGGACAGTGCTGATGGACACCGCGCCGGACATCGACACCGACCCCGCGACGGAAACGGACCCGGAAACCCCCACCGAGACCAGCCCTGCCAAGGAATCGGACCCCACGATCGAGCGGCTGGACCGGATCGCGACGCTGCTGGACGAGGTCGTCGACGACAACACCGCCGTGACGACGTCGATGAACCAGCTCGGCCAGGCGCAGCGCGCGTTGAGCGCCGACGTGACCCGCGAGCTTTCCGGGCTGCGCAAGGAACTCGCGTCGGGCCTTGCCTACCGCACCCTCAAGGACCTGTGCGTCGAGCTGATCCGTCCGCTGGGCGCGATGGAGGACATGCTGCGGCGCGCCGACTTCACCGACACCGAGGCCGTCTCCGGACACGTGCAGAGCCTCGTGCTCACGCTGAACGGGGTGCTGAACCGGATGGGCGCCGAGCGCATCCCCGTCGGGGTCGGCGAGGAGTTGTTCAACCCCGCGAGGCACCGCTGCGTCGGCGTGGTCGGCCCGGACACCTCGCCCTTCCCGGACGCGCCACCACGCACCATCGTCCGCCTGCTCGAGGACGGTTACGTCTTCGAGGACCGGCTCCTGTCGCCGGTCGCCGTGGAGATCCAGGCCGACCGGCCGGCCGAGCAGGACACCGCCACCACAGCCGACACGCACTCCGGCACCGCCGGCGCATAGGGAGAGTCATGCCATTTCACAAGGTCATCGGCATCGACCTGGGCACCACCTACTCCGCGGTGTCCATCTGGGACGGCAAGGACACCGTCGTCATCGAGAGCGCCCTCGGCACCAAGACGGTGCCTTCCGTGGTCGGCCTCGACCCGGAGGGCCAGGTGATCGTCGGCGCGCCCGCGCAGAACAACCTCGCGAGCGACCCCGGGAACACCGTCATCGAGGTCAAGCGCGACATGGGCGTGTACCTGAAGGAACCGACGGGGCCGGACGAGCCGGGCGTGCCCAAGCGGGTGCGCTTCCGCGGCCGGGAGTACCTGCCGCAGGAGATCTCGGCGTTCATCCTGATGGAGCTCAAGCGCCAGGCCGAGAACTTCATCGGCGAGCCGATCCACGACGCCGTCATCACGGTGCCCGCCTACTTCCGCGAACCGCAGCGCGGCGCCACCGAGGACGCGGCGAGGATGGCCCGGCTGAACGTGCGCCGGCTGGTCAACGAGCCGACCGCGGCCGCCGTGTGCTTCGGCGCGGACAAGATCGAGGACGAGGACACCCACACCTACGCCGTCTACGACCTCGGCGGCGGCACGTTCGACGTGTCGATCATCCAGGTCAGCCCCGGCAACATCAGCGTGGTCGGCACCGGTGGTGACCCGCGGCTGGGCGGCGGCGACTTCGACGACCGCGTCACCGGGTACGTGCTCAACCAGATCAAGGAGCAGCACGGCACCGACCTGTCCGGCGACCACGCGATCTGGCAGCGCGTGAAGCGGGAGGCCGAGATGCGCAAGCGCGAGCTCTCGGTCGCCGGCGCGGCGACGCTGAACCTGCCGTTCCTCACCCCGCAGCTGTCGGTGAACGTGCCGCTGACCAGGACCGTGTTCGAGTCGCTGATCAAGGACCTGCTCGACCGCTCGCTCGCGTGCCTCGACGAGGCGATCGAGTCCGCCCGCGAGAGCAACGGCATCGAGCGCGACGAGATCGAGCAGGTGCTGCTGGTCGGCGGGTCCACCCGGATCGCCTGCATCCGCCCGATGCTGGCCGAGCACCTGGGACTGGAGCTCAAGGACGTCCGCTCCGACATCAGCCCGGACGAGGTGGTCGCGCGCGGCGCCGGCATGGTCGCGCGGGACTACCCCGCGGCCGACGGCTACGAGGGCGAGGACCTCGAGATGGCCGCCGTCGAACACGAGAACGGGCTCGACCTCGGCGGGAGCGCGGCGGAGGGCGGGATCGTCGTCCTGCAGGACGTCACCAGTCACACGCTCGGCATCCTGGTGAACAAGTCGGACTTCGCGGCGATCCTGCCCAAGGACAGCCGGATCCCCGGCAGCGAGACGCAGGACAACTTCGTCAACGGCGGCAAGGGCAAGCAGCTCATCGTGCGGATCTTCCAGGGCGAGAACGCGGTCGCCTACGAGAACGACCTCATCGGAAAGCTGCCGATCGACCTGCCGGAAGCACGGGAAGCGGGCTTCTACCGGTTCGCGGTCACGTTCTCCATCGACGAGAGCGGGCTGCTCGGCGTCTCGGTGAAGTGCCTGAACGACGACCAGATCTGGCGCACGGAGCTGCAGTGCGACGTGCGTGCCACGCGGGAGCAGATCGAGAGCAGCGCGGCACACCTGAAGGAGGTGATGGCGGGCCAGCGGACCGGGCTGCCGGAACCTCCCGGCGGCGCCGCGGACGTGCGCGACGGACTGCCGAAGCCGCCGGGAGCCGCACCGTCCGAAGTGGACGACACGGATCACGCGGACACGTTGCCGCCACCGCCGGAGAACACCCCAGCCGAGTTCAAGAGCGTGGCGCGGCGGTCGTACAAGCTGGTCTCGCAGCTGCCGGAGTCGCGGCGGGCGGAGCTCGCGTCGGCGTACCTGATGTTCGTGATCGCCGTGCGCAACGGCTCCAGCGAGGTGGAGGACCTCGGCGACAAGCTCAACGACGTCTTCTACGAGCACAAGTAGCCATGCAGGGTCCACCAGGAGTCCAGATGGTGGCCGCGGTCGGCATCACCGACCGCGGCGTGCTGTGGCGCGCGAGCAGGCAGGAGCCGAGCGACCGGATCGTGCGCATCGTCGAGCCCCGGTTCGCCGACGGCGCGTTCCGGCGCGCGGTGACCGCACTCGGTCATCGGCAGCCGGCCGGCATGGCCGAGATCACCGGGCACGACTGGACCGCCGACGGTCACTACTACATCGAGTACCACACCGGCGGTGCCTGGCTGACCCTGGCCGAACAGCTCGAACGGCTCGAGGACTGGCAGGACAGGGTGGCGTTGCTGGAACGCGTGTGTTCGCTGTTCCCCCGATGGCAGCGCAGCCCGGTCCACCCGCTCGGGCTGAGCCTGCACAACATCGTGGTGGTGGCGGAGGAGGATCGCCGGCTGCCGTGGCTGCTGCCGTGCCCGCCGGTCGCGCTGGGCACGCCGTGCGACCTGTTCGGAGTGGACACCGTGGCGGTCGCCGCGCTGGCTCCGGAGGTCGTCCGCGGTGTTCAGCACGACAACCGGTCGGTGGACTGCTACGCCCTGGGCACGCTGGTGGCACAGGGGCTCGGTGCCACCGGCACGCCACCGGTCCTGACCGACGAGGACCGGGTGGAGGCACAGGCGCGCGGCATGCTGTGGCCGGCGTTGACGGCCGGTACGCGGATCCCGAGCACGCTGGGCAGCACGCGGGAGGGCGAGGACCTGTTCCGGTCGGTCGAGCAGTGCCGTCACACGGTGCGCAGCGCCAGGCCCGCCGACGCCGAGCAGCTGCGGTCGGCGCTCGCGGCACTGGCGGACCCGGTGTCGATCGCGACCCGGTTGCGCCGCACCGATCCGGTGCGTGCGCTGGACCTCCTGCAGTGGGTGCCGGAGCACGACCGGGACGCACGCGTGCGGGCGAGCCTGCTCGGGTCGGAGATCGCCGCCGAGCGGGGGGACGACGAGACCGCGCTGCGCTACCTGAACGAGGCCGTCCAGTCCGCGCCGCATCGGTTCGACCTGCGCCACCGGAGGTACGAGGCCGCGTGGAAGGTGTTCGAGACGAGGCCGGCGGATCGCGGGCTCGGCAACGTGATCCTCGACGACATCGCGCTGCTCAAGCAGACGATGGAGGAGGACGACACGACGCTTTACCTGCGGGCCGCCGAGGTGCGACTGCGCCGCGGTGATCCGCGCACGGCCGCGCGGGAGCTGTTCACGGCGCTCAGCCGCGACGCCGGCGACCTGGCCGCGCTGGTCCTGTACTGCCGCTGCTGGATCGAGCTGGGTGACCTCCCGAACGCCAGGCGGACCGACGTCGAGGCGCGCCGGCGGATCGCGCGCATGGTCGACACGCAACTACTCACCACGGGGGAGGCACAGCAGTGGTACGAGAAGTTCGACCGGCTCTTGTCCTGATCACCGCGATCGTGGCCGTCCTGGTGGCGGCCCCCGCACACGGTGCGACGGAGGACGATCCGATCACCGTGGTGCTGCCCAGCGGCACCGTCCTGCCGCCCGGCCGCTACGAGGCCGGCATCAACACCGGTTCCGGCACGGTGCGGGCCGAGGTCGTCGTGCCGGGCACGCCGGTCGCGCCCCAGTCATCGGCCGTCCCCAGTGGACAGTCCACACCGGACACAAGTGCGCCGGCCGCCGGGCAGACGACCGCGCCGGCCGCCGTTGCCCCGTCCTCAGGGCCGAGCGCGTGGCCGGTGATCTGGACGACGTTGCTCGCGATCCTCGGCACGATCCTGGTGCTGGCCGGTGGTCTGGTCGGCTATCGCCGGTTCCTGGTGCCGCGCAAGCAGATCCGCGAGTACCGCGCGGTGGTGGAACAGGTCCGCGGTGGCGAGCTCCAGCAGGCCCTGCTCGCGCTGGAACGCCTGGAGCCGCGGCTGCCCGAACGGCTGCGGCTCGAAGCCAGGTTCTTCGCCGCCTTCGCGCTGTTCCGGATGGACCTGGTGGACGAGGCGGAGTACCGGCTGGCGGCGTTGCACCGGGAGGCACCCCAGGACGTCGACGTCGCCTACCTGCTGGCCTACCTGCGGGTGGAGCGCCGCGACTACGACGGCGCCGAGCCGGTGCTGGAGGCGGCCGAGGCGGCGGGCGGCATGAGCAGGCGGCTGGTGCGCCGGCTCTACGGCGTCGTGAAGTTCCACCGTGCGCTGGAAGCCCTGCGCCTCGGCCGGGTCGACACCGCGGCCGTGCTGTTCCAGAAGGTGGAGAAGCTCGGCGACTTCGCCGAGCGGGTGCCGCCCGACCTGCGCAACCAGCACGTCGTGCTGGGCGCCCAGGCGTTGTTCGACCGCGACCTGGTGGCCGCGCGCGGCCAGTTCGAGGACCTCGCGCGGGCGGCGGAGAACGCCGCACCGGAGCAACGGGAACAGATGCTGGCGTCGGCGGAGATCGGCCTGGCGCTCGCGGCCTGGCTCGACAACACGCTCACGTCGCTCGGCCAGGTCGACCAGCTGCTGGTGAGCGCGGCGCGGCGCCTCGACCCCGACGGGGACACCGAGCGGCCCTGGACCTTCACCCCGGACGAGGACAGCGTGCGGGAGCGTCTCGTCGCACTGAGCGAACGCCAGGCCAGGGCCGCCGAGGTCAACGACCGCGACCTCACCCTGCGCTCGATCCACCTGCTGCGCGCCGCGGCCGGACTGCGGCTGTGGGCAGCGGCCAAGACGACGCCCGCCGAGGACGTCGGCCGGCGCGACGAGGTGCTCGGCAGGCTGGCGTGTGCGCGTGAGTACGACCCGGAGTTCAGCGATCCGTACCTGGTCGCCGGTCTGCTCAAGGCCTACTTCTCCTCGACGCCCCAGGAACGTGAGGACGGCGTCGCGGTGCTGCGTCAGGCTCAGCGACTCGGCGTCCGGGAGCCGGAGCTGGTGCGGATCCTCAACGAGGAGGCGCGGCTGGGCCAGGCCCGGCGGGACGCGGCGGACCGGTACCTCCAGGTGCTCGACCAGTTCATCGCGGACCCGTCGGTGCGCGACGAGGTCAGGGTCAGCCTGCTGGAGCGGTTGTCCCGCTTCCGCAAGGTGCGTCCGCTCGACCGCAGGCCGGAGCTCGTCCGGGCGCGGGCCGTGGCGCCGACGGTGGACGAGATGAACAGCCGCACCGAGCTGCTGCGGGAACGGGTGAGCCAGCTGATGACGGTCCAGGGCGGCGGCGAGAACCTGACCGCGGCCCAGCAGCTGGTGCACCACCTGGAGAACGACAGCCGGGTGCTGGCCGAGCAGGCCCATTCCGTGGAGACCAAGGAAGCGGACCTGCTCGTGCTCATCGGCGACTGGCTGCTCGGCGACAACGAAGGGTGATGTCGATGGTGCGGAAACAGGTGTCTCCCGCGGACCTCCTGGGTGAGCTCCCAGAACCGGAGCTCGAGTTCAGCGACGACGCGGCGGGCGACACGATGCGCAGGATCGAGCTGCGCCGCTCGATCCTCGCGATCGCCGAACTCGACCACGCCTCGGAGACGGCGCTGGTGACCGCGGTGGTGTCGAAGAGGCGCAAGGAAGGCAGGGCGGGCAGGCGTGGATGACAGCGACGCGGACGACGGTCTGGCGTTCGCGCCCCGTCACGACTGGGCCCCGGACATCGTCAGGGCGGCCGCAGGGGCGTTGGAGCCACCGCCTCTCGACCTCGGCCGCCGGGCGTTCGCACTGGAACCCGAGGCCGTCCCCGACCGCCTCGGCGACCGGCTCGCGCCCCACGACGACGGCTTGCGGACCGGTACCGGTGGCGACTGGCTGAGCGACGACCTCGCGAGGCTGCGCGAGCACGAGGCCGACCTGAAACTGCGTGGCCTGCTGGACAAGGCGGAGCAGGCACTGCGCGAAGAGCGGCACGCCGACGCGTGGGAACACGTCGAGGCCGCACTGGGGATCGCGCCGGCCACCGTCGCGGCGCTCGTGCTCGGCGTCCGGTGCCAGCACGTGCTCGGCGAGTACGAGACGGTCCTGGACCGGTTGATCGCGGCCCGCCCGGACATCACGGACGACGCCGACGTGAAGGTCGTGGCGCAGCTGGTGTCCACCTGCGAGCTGAGACTGGTCGACCAGGTCAGCGAAGAGGCGGACGGGCTGCTGGACGGCGACGAGCTGGACGAGGCCGTCGAGTACGTCGAGCAGCGGGTGTCGCGGCACCCGGAAGTCGCCGGACTGCATTACGTCCACGGCGCGGTGCTCTACCAGACCGGCCAGTTCCCGCGGGCCCTCGAAGTCGTCGAGGCGGCCCGTGGCGCGGACCCCGAGATGTTCGAGGACCTGTACCTGGCGATCCAGGCGAAGCTGTGCGCACCCCGCGTGGAACACGCTCGCCAGTCGTTGCGGGCGGGGGAGCCCAAGACGGCGATCGAGCACCTGGTGGCCTGCGGCGAGATGTTGTACTCCGACAGCCGCTACGAGTTGCTGTGGTCCTACGCCCACGAGCGGTACGCGAAGAGCTCGAAGGTTCCGTTCGTCGGCTGGCGCCGCACCCGCCGGGCGGGCGTGCCACCGTTGAGTCCGGCCGAGCTGCAGGACGTCCTCGGCTGGGTGCTGGCAGAGGAGTTCAACGCCGGGGTGACGGCACTGGGCAACCAGGACTTCACCGCTACCAGCACCCACTGCGCCCGCGCCGAGGCCATCGACGCGCGCTGTGGCGTGATCGCCTACCTGCACGCCACAGCGGAGACGTTCGCGGCCCAGGAGGCGCTCGACCGGATCGACCTGGGCACGCTCGCGGTCGCCGAACGACACCTGACCCGCGCCGCCGGCCTGGTGCCCCTGCTCGCCTCGGACCCGGAGCTGGTCGAGCAGCGCCGGTGGCTTGAGGCCAGGGTCAAGAACGACCTCACCGACATCGCCCGGCTCGCCCGGTTCATCCGCTGCGTGACCCGCTTCAACGACCTGATGACGCGCTATGAGCGCCGGACCATCACGACCAGGAACGAGCTGTACAGCGTGCGGGGTGAGCTGATCTCGATCCGGTCGGAGGCGCGCATCTCCAGGAAGGAGCACGCCTCGGACCCGTCGGCGCTGCGCACGCTCGACAACCTGCTGGCCGCGCTGGACCACAACCTGCGGCAGCTGCTGGTGTAGTCCGCCCAGGGCGTGGGCGCACCCCGGTGGGCGGCGGCCTGGCCGGGTGCACGTCGCGGTCCCAGCCTGATCACTGCTTCCGGCGGTCCTGGAGTTCGGCGACCGTGCGGGTGAGCCACTCGGACAGGAGCGTTCGCTCGGCGTCGCTGAGAGAGGGCAGCTGGGGGAGGGTCTCCCTGAACGCGACCACGAGCGCCATCGGGTCGGTGGCGGGCGGTACCGGCGCCGAGGTGAGGATCTGGGCGAGCACCGCGTCCAGCAGTGCGTCGGTGAGCTCTGGATCCCGCTGACCCTCCGGCCGGCCCAGCAGTGCGAGCACCGCGCCGCTGCCGGCGGCGTGGATCATGCCCACCGCCCGCGCCACGGAGACGTTCAGCAACCCCGCCGCCGCCAGCCGTGCCACCCGAGCCCGCAGGACCTCGGTCCCGGTGGTGGAGGCGGAGGAGTGCTGCGCCCGCCCCGGATCGACGAGCAGCAGGAACACGTCGGGGTTGGCGAGGCTGAAGTCGATGTGCGTCCGCCACGCGGCGCGCAGGTCCTCGACCGGGTCGCCGTTCTCGTCGGCGGCCCTGGCGGTCTTCTCGGCGACGTAGTCCGCCATCACCTGCTCGGCGACCGCCTCCAGCAGGCCGTCCTTGTCCCCGAACAGCCGGAAGATCGTCGGGGCCGGTATGCCCGCCTCCTGGGCGACCGCGCGGGTCGTCACCGCCTTGGCGCCGCTGGTGCGGAGCAGGTGGGCGGCGGCGGCGACGATCTTGGAGCGGGCGTCGACGCGGGTCTCTGCAAGGGACGACTCCGTCATGGATCGATGATATCAGCGACCCGCTATCGTTGATTCGAATCGGTGATACGGTAAAGCTGAATCAGTGATTCAAGCGAGGGGAAGTCATGATCATCGTTACCGGAGCCACCGGCAGGCTCGGTCGCCAGATCGTCGGGAAGCTGCTCGAGAGCGTTCCCGCCGAGACCATCGGCGTCAGCGTGCGCGAGCCGGGCAAAGCGGCGGCCTTCGCCGGCCGCGGCGTGCGGGTCCGTGCCGGCGACTTCACCGAACCGTCGACGCTGGACCACGCCTTCGAGGGCGCCGACCAGGTGCTTCTCATCTCGGCCGCGATCCGCGGCCCGCGTGCCGCCGAGGCGAGCAGGGCAGCGGTCGACGCCGCCGTGCGCGCGGGCGCGTCACGCGTGCTCTACACCAGCCATCAGGCGGCCTCACCCGACTCCTTGTTCGACCCCGGCCGGCAGCACGCGGCAATCGAGAAGCACCTCGCCGAGCAGAACGTCGCGTACACCGCACTGCGGCACGGCTTCTACACGAGCACCTTCGAGCATTACGTGCCCGCGGCGCTGCGGTCCGGCGAGTTCCGGCTGCCCGCCGACGGGCCGGTGTCGTGGACCGCGCACGCCGACCTCGTCGAGGCCGACGTCGCGGCCTTGACGAAGCCAGGCCTGTTCGACGGGGTGAGCCCGCCGCTCACCGCCCCCGGCCTGCTCGATTTCGCTGACGTGGCAAGCATTCTCAGCGAGCTCACCGGCCGCACGATCACGCGGGTCGTCGTGGACGACGAGGAGTGGAAGGCGACCGTGATCGCCCAGGGCATGCCGGACGCGGCGGCGGAGTTCACCCTGGGCATGTTCCGCGCGGCGCGAGCCGGTCAGTTCGCGGTCACCCACCCGGCACTGGAAGACCTGCTGGGACGACCGGCGACCTCGGCTCGCGCCGTGCTCGAGGAGATCCTGCCGGGCGGGTGACCCGTCACTTCCGCCAGAACAGGTGGTGGGTCACGCCGCTCGAACTGGGCACGACGTCGACGTGGAACCGGTCGAGCAACTCGTCGGGCGACTTCCACAGCGGCACCCCGTGACCGAGCTCGACCGGCGACACCGCCACGTGCAGGGTGTCGATGAGATCGGCGTCGAGGAACGACCGGATGGTGGTGGCGCCGCCACCGATCCGGACGTCCTTGCCCCGCGCGGCCTCCTTCGCGAGCTTCAGGACGTCGGCCGGGTCGCCGTTCACGAAGTGGAAGGTCGTGTCGGAGAGGGTGAACGACGGCCGTTCGTGGTGGGTCAGGACGAAGACCGGCGTGTGGAACGGCGGTTCGTCGCCCCACCAGCCCTGCCAGTCGTGGTTCTGCCAGGGACCGCGGTGCGGGCTGAACTTGTGGGCGCCCATGATCTCCGCGCCGATGTTCTGTGCGAAGTCGCGGGTGAGGTAGTCGTCGAGGCCGCGGCTGCCACCGGGATCGGTCCGGTTGGGCCAGCTCGCCGTGGCACCCGCCCACGCGAACATGGTGCCGGGATCGGCGTGGCCGAACGGCCTGTCGAGGGTCTGGTCCTCACCGGCGCCGAACCCGTCCTGCGACACGACGAAGTTCTGGACCTTCACCAGCTGGGTCATGGGCTTCCTTCCGCTCTGGGTCGATGGTTGGACCGCGGGAGCCGCGAGAACTCATTGGCCGGCTCCAGAACGATCCACCACCGAGCAGCCATCTACTGGGCGGTCGGTACGGGGTGACCCTCCGACGCCTGCACGACGACGATGCCCTGACCCGACAACGCGAGCTGGTACGCCTCGCCGGAGCCGCGCCCGATGACGGCACCGAGCTTCGCCGTCTTGCGGATCGAGGACTGCAACGAGGTGGACCACAGCACGGCGGACTGCATGTCGACGTACGTCGGCACGTCCACGTTCAGCACGACCGGCGTCCCGTAGGCGGTGACGGCCAGCGCGCCGGTGCCCGTGAACGTGGTGTTGAACAGGCCGCCGCTGAGCATCGACGCGCCTTCGGTGCGGTTGATGTCCCACTTGAGCGAGCTGTCGAAGGCGAGCACGTTCTTGCCGTTGACGGTGACGCCCTCGTTCTCCAGGTACAGCACGAAGATCTCGTCCGCGTCCTGGGCGAGGAACACGTCCCCGCTGCCCGACACCTTCATCAACGACATGCCCTCACCGGTGAAGGCCTTCTTGAACAGCTTGCCGAGGCCGCCGCTGCCTTCGTAGGCGAAGTCGACGTCACCCTGGTAGGCGACCATCGATCCCTGCTTGGCGAAGAAGAACCCGCCGCTGCCGGTGAGGTCCACCTTGAGCATGCGTTCGTTCTGCAGTTGGAAGCTTCCGGGCTCGACGGGACGTTCCGCGTGGTTGAACAGTGAGCTGCGCATGCTCGGAGAATGTAGGTGATCATGCGCTCGCGCGTGGACTGACTGGCGAATGTCGGCCGGGCGTTTCGCCAGCGCGTGACCTTGATGTCCATGCGGGGAACAGCGGCAGCCCGGACAGGAGCTCGTGCAGCTCGTCGGTGGGGTCGACGTCGAAGATCGAGCAGTTGGCGTACTCGCGTCCCCGTCGCGATCAGCTGATCGGGCTCACCGCCTGATCAACGGCTCGCTGCGGAAACGCGCGACACGATGAGCTCTGCCCGAGTGGAAGTCCACTTCGGACAGGATGCTCGCCGCGGTGGCGCTCGCTCAGGTGCGGTGCGCGGGGCAGCGGCCGGACAGGCTAGTTTGCCCGGGTGAGTCTCCTTGATGACGTGGCCGAGCGCGACGGTTGGCGATGCTGGGTGTGCGACGAACCGGTCGACCCCGGCATGTCGGTGAACGACGCGCGGGGGCCCAGCGTCGACAGCAGGACCGCCGATCGGAAGGCCAAGGTCGCCGAACGGCTCGCGCACCGCGGGTGCAACACCCGCAAGGGCGCGGTCAAGGTGGTCATCGCCTGGCCGGACCGCCTGCACGTGGTCGAACCCGCGCCGCTGATCACCGTTGCCGGGAGGCTGGAGCGCAAGGGCGGCCGCGAGATGGTGGCGCGGTGCCCGACCGAGCGGGACGCCCGGGAGGCGGCGGAGTGGCTGGTGGACCGGTTCTCCCGGCTGGTACCGGGGCTGCCGGTGACCGCGAACGTCGAGCCGGGCGGCGGCCAGTTCCTGGTGGTCCTGGCCACCGGGCGCCGCTGACCGGGATCACCGAACACGCTCGCGGTGTTTCTGTTCGCCGCACAGGGGTATACGCCGATTCCCCGGCGGTGCGCATTGGTGCCATGAGCAGGACGGTGAGACGTGGAGAAGGCGCCATCGAAGAGAGCGTGGTGTCCGACGGTAGGTGTGGAGGAGGAGTTCCTCCTGGTGGATCCGGTGACCGGTGTTGCGGTGAACCGGGCGGACGAGGTTGTCGCCGTCGCACGTGAGCAGTTCGGGCTGGAACTCGAACACGAGCTGACCGGGGCGCAGGTGGAGATCAACACCTCCGTGTGCGCCGACGTGGAGCAGGTTCGTCGTGAGCTGCTCGAGACGCGACGCGTGGTGGCGCGGGCCGCACAGGCGGCAGGCTGCCGGGTCATCGCGGTCGGGGCGCCTCCGCTGGGCCACGCGGTGGGTGAGATCACGGACAGCTTGCGGTACCGCCGGATCGCGCAGGAGTTCGGTGCGCTCGCCGAGCAGCAGCTGATCTGCGGATGCCACGTCCACGTCGCCGTGCCGGACCGGGAGGTCGCGGTGCAGGTCTGCAACCACGTGCGGCCGTGGTTGCCAGTGCTGGCCGCGGTGACGGCGAACTCGCCCTTCTCGGAAGGGGAGGACTCGGGTTTCGCGAGCTGGCGCTCCACGGTGTGGTCGCGCTGGCCGGTTTCCGGTCCGCCACCGGTCTTCACCTCGTGGCAGCACTACGAGGAAGTCTGCGACACGATGATCGCGGCGGGCACCGCGCTGGACCGGGCGATGGCCTACTGGGACGTCCGGCCCGCCACCGACCTGCCCACGGTGGAGGTGCGGATCTCGGACGTCGCGGCGAGCGTGGACGACGCGGTGCTGCTGGCGGCGCTCGTGCGAGCCCTGGTCGCGCAAGCGGTCGTCGACGTCCAGAACGGTGTGCAGGCCGAGCCGGTTCCCCAGGAGACGTTGCGGCAGGCTTGCTGGGGTGCCGCCAACGAAGGCCTGCGGGGCAGCACGCTGGACGTGTTCTCCGGAGAGTCGCGCCCGATGCGACAGCAGCTGGACGACCTGGTGCGCCGGCTGACTCCGGTGCTGGAGATCAACGGTGATCTGCCTGCGGTGCAACGAGGTCTGCGGCTGCTCGACAGCGAAGGACCCGGCGCGGACCGGCAACGCAGGGCGTTCCGCACGGGCCAGGTGGAGTCGCTGCTGAGCCTGCTCGACATCGACCACGCGAACGCCGAGCCCCGCGAGACCTCCGCGAGCTGACGCCGCGCGACTTCACGTGATTGCCGGTGATCGGGCCTGGTCTCGTACTTCGGACTGATCTGTCGTGGCTCCGGCTCTCGTACGATGAGCCCGTGTTCGCCTATCTGCGGTCGGTGTGGGACGAGCCCAGGCCGGCGCGCGCGGCGTCGCGGCTCTGGTGGGACTGGGTGCTGGTCGGCGTGCTCCTGCTGGTCGCGGTGCTCGAAGCAGTGCTGCGGACGGACCTGAACTCACGGGTCGGCTCGCTGGTCGTGGCGGTGGGCCTGCTGCCGCTGCTGTTGCTGCGCCGGAGCAGGCCGCTGTTGGCGGTCGCCGTCGCGTTCGGCGTGGGCGCGGTCGCTTCGCTGGTGTTCGGGGGCGAGCCTGAACTCAACGTGCAGGTGTACATGCTGCTGTTCCCGTTCGCGCTTTTCCGGTGGGGTTCCGGGCGGGAGGCGGTGATCGGGCTGGCGATCATGCTCGGCAAGGTCGGGCTGTCGGCCGTGCTCGGGTTCATCAGCGTGAGCGAGGCAGGAGGCGGGACCGCCGTGCTGGGGACGGCGTGCGCCCTCGGAGCCGCCGTGCGGTACCGGGGACGGGCGCGGGCACGGGAGCTCGAACAGGTCAAGTTGCTGGAACGGGAGCGGCTGGCCCGGGATCTGCACGACACCGTGGCGCACCACGTGTCGGCGATGGCGATCCGGGCCCAGGCGGGGCTCGCGACGGCGGCGGCGCGGCCGGAGGCGGCGACCGAGGCGCTCGGCCTGATCGAGTCGGAGGCGTCGCGGGCGCTCGCCGAGATGCGCACGATGGTGCGAGCCTTGCGGCGCAACGAATCCGCGGACCTGGCGCCCAGCCCGACGGTCGCCGACGTCGCACTGCTCGCGAGTCCGGGACGGCCGGGGCCCGAGGTGGACGTGCGGATCGACGGGGCCGTCGACGACCTCCCGAAGTCGGTGGGAACCGCGATCTACCGGCTCACCCAGGAGTCGGTCACCAACGCGCGCCGGCACGCCCGGCACGCCACCCGCATCGAGGTTCAGGTCGTCGTCAGTGCCTCGTCCGTGCACCTGCGGGTGAGCGACGACGGCGACTCCGGCAACGCCGCGGTACCGGGGCACGGGTTGATCGGCATGATGGAACGCGCCGACCTGCTCGGCGGCAGCTGTGAGGCCGGCCCGAACCCCGGACGGGGCTGGACCGTGACCGCCGTGCTGCCGCTCACCGGGGCGGGTCGATGAGCATCCGGGTGATCGTCGCCGACGACCAGGAGATCGTCCGCACCGGACTCTCGATGATCCTCGGCGCCCAGCCGGGCATCGAGGTCGTCGGTGAGGCGCCGGACGGACGGCAGGCCGTGGAACTGGCCAGGCGCCTGCGGCCCGACGTGTGCCTGTTCGACATCCGGATGCCAGGGATCGACGGCATCGAGGCCACCCGCCTGCTCGCCGGTCCCGGCGTCGCCGACCCGATCGCCGTCGTCGTGATCACCACGTTCGACCTCGACGAGTACGTCTACGCCGCACTTCGCGCGGGTGCCAGGGGTTTCCTGCTCAAGGACGCCGGCCCCGCCCTGCTCGCCCAGGCCGTCCACGCCGCGGCCTCCGGCGACGCCCTGATCGCCCCCAGCGTCACCGCCCGGCTGATCGAGGCGTTCGCGGACGTCGAGCCCGCCGGCCGCGTCGTGCAGCCGATCGAGCCGCTCACCGAACGGGAGGAGCAGGTCCTCGCCGCCGTCGCGGGCGGGCGCACCAACAGCGAGGTGGCCAAGGACCTGTACATCACGCTCAGCACCGTCAAGTCCCACATCGCGAGCCTGATGGCCAAGATCGGTGTCAGGAACCGGGTCGAGATGGCCATCTGGGCCTACGAGACCAAGCGCGTCCCAAGCGGATTCCGGCCGCGATCAGCCGAAAGTACGACGACCGCGCCGGACCATCGGCCGGGATGATCGCAGCCCTTCTCCCGATGAGCTGACCCCGCCGCACGCGCCACGATCTGGTGCATGACCACCTCGACCAAGTGGGACAAGCTCATCCCGGCCGCGATCATCGTGTTCAGCCTCATCCCGGTGTTCGGAGGCGTCCTGCGGCTGACCGAGCTCGGCGGCGGCGCGGAGATCACGCCGGACAACGCGCGGTTCTTCGCCTCACCCGTCCCCGTGGTGCTGCACGCCGTCACCGTCAGCGTGTACAGCCTCATCGGAGCCTTCCAGTTCGCTCCCGGCTTCCGCCGCCGCAGACCGGCGTGGCACCGGCTGGCAGGGCGCCTCTTGGTCCTTTGTGGACTACTAGGAGCGTTGTCGGGCCTGTGGATGACCGTGTTCTACCCCAAACCCGCCGACGTGGGCGTCCTGCTCACCGGCGTCCGGCTGGCGTTCGGCACGGCGTGGGTTGTGTGCATCGCCCTCGGTTTCGCCGCCATCCTCCGCCGCGACGTCACCCGGCACCGCGCCTGGATGATTCGCGGTTTCGCGATCGGACTCGGCGCCGGCACACAGGCGGTGACGCTGACCGCGTGGCTCGTGGCCGTCGGCACGCCCGACCGGCTCAGCAAGGCGTTGCTGATGCTCGCCGCCTGGCTCATCAACCTCGCCGTGGCGGAGTGGATCATCCGACGCCCGGTGAAGCCACGTCGCGCGGCCGGACCGGTCCGCGCAGGCCTCGCACTCGGGAGCACCCGATGAAGGCGATCGTCCAGGACCGGTACGGATCGCCGGACGTGCTGGAACTCCGCGATGTGGAGCCGCCGGCGGCCTCCGGCGACGAGGTGCTCGTGCGGGTGCACGCGGCCTCGGTCAACGCGCACGACTGGCACGTCATGCGCGGAGACCCGTACCTGGCGCGGCTCACCGAGATCGGAGTCTCCGGTCCCAGCAGCAAGATCCGCGGCCGCGACTTCGCGGGCAGTGTGGTGGCGGTGGGCCGGGACGTGCGGCGCTTCCGCCCCGGCGACGAGGTGTACGGCGACCTCGGCCGCGCCGACGGGGCGTTCGCCGAGTACGTGTGCGCGCCAGAACACCTCGTCGAGGCCAAGCCCGCCAACCTGACGTTCGAACAGGCCGCCGCGATACCGCTGGCCGGCCACACCGCGCTGAAGGGACTGCGCGACATCGGAAAGCTCCAGGCGGGACAGCACGTCCTGATCAACGGAGCGTCCGGAGGCGTCGGCACGTTCGCCGTGCAGATCGCGAAGTCCATGGGCGCCACCGTGACCGGCGTGTGCCGCACGAGGAACATCGAACTGGTGGCATCGCTCGGCGCCGACCACGTCATCGACTACACCGAAACCGACTTCACCAAGAACGGCAAGCACTACGACCTCGTCTTCGACCTGGTGGGCAACCACTCGCTGACCGGCCTGCGCCGCGCACTCGCCCCCGGCGGGACGATCGTGCTGTCCGGTGGGGGAGTGTCCAGCGGCGGCAGCCTCGTCGGGCCGATGGGGCTCATGATCAGGGCGAAGCTGCAGGCCCCGTTCGTCCGCGACCGGCTGTTCGTGCTCACCACGACCCCGAACGGGGAGATCCTCGCGGCACTGCGGCGCCTCGCCGAATCAGGAGCCTTCACGCCGGTCGTCGACCGCACCTTCTCACTGGACGAGGTGCCCGACGCGGTCCGCTACGTCGAGACCGAACACGCCCGCGCGAAGGTCGTCATCACCGCGTGCTGACGAGCAGGTAGCGCTCGTCGTCGATCACGCGTCCCCACAGCGCGGGATCGTCCAGTCGCGTGACGTCGGCTTCCTGCCGTACTTCGAGCACGAGCGCGCGGCACTCGGCGGCGGTGAGGCCGGCGCCCGTCGACCAGCGCCCCTCGACGAGAACGAGCAATCCGCCGGGCTTGAGCAGGCTCACCCAGCGCCCGAGCGCGGCAGGGGGATCCGGCAACGCCCAGAGCACGTGGCGGGCCAGCACGACGTCACAAGACGCTGGCGGGTAGGGAGGTTGAGCGGCATCGCCCTGCACGAACACAGCCGGCACCCCGGCGTTGTCGGCTTTCGCCTGCGCGGCCGCGACCATGCGTGGCGACAGGTCGACGCCACGAACGTCGTGCCCGGCCTGGGCCAGCAGCACGGAGAGACTTCCCGTGCCGCACCCGAGGTCGGCAACGGACGCCGAACCGGCCGGCAGCAACGGCAGGAGCACCGCCGCCCACGCGGCACGCACTTCCGGGTCGAGCAGCCCGTGATCGGGTTCCTGGTCGAAGGTCGCCGCGTGCTGGTCCCAGAAGTCGCGCACTTCGTCTGTCATGCCTCAAGTTTGCAATAGGGGCGTGTTTGTCAAGGCTTGCTCAAATACAGCTGCGATCAAGGTCATATGGTCCCTAACCTTGGTACATGAAGCTGCTGCTGTGGTTCGCGCTGGCGTGCATGTGCGCGCTCAGCGGTGACCACCTGCTCGCTTTCGCGACCGCGATGCTGCTCGTGGGGTGCGCTACCGACCGCACTCGCTACTGATCGCACTGCCTGCTGGCCACACTGCCTGCTGGCCACACTGCCTGCTGGCCACACTGCCTGCTGGCCA
>NZ_JAXAVW010000063.1:0-27391 GCF_033949945.1 Lentzea miocenica | reverse complement strand
GCGTGTGGCGTGGAACTGGTCCTTGATCAGATTGGCGGGGTCCGGGGCGGAGCCCCGAAATCCCTAAAACGCGACACGCCCAACGCAAGGCGACCACCGCCCAAGCCGCGACCTACTTGTTCTTGGCCACACCCTGATAATCGTTCGTAACGATCAAAATCACCCCAGCCGCCGCAGACTGGATCCCGTCGAACCGAGGCTCAACCCGAGCCCGCAACACCGAAGCCAGCTCCTTGGCAGAAGCCTCTTCATCAGTCCCAGGCCGGAAATACACGGTAGTAGTCGGGATGGTCCCCGACGCGTAGTTCCCAGTCTCGGCAACAGTCCACCCGTTGGCCCGAACCTCATCCGAGGCCTTGGCAGCCAACCCGCTGACAGTCGAGTTGTTGTAAACCCGAACCGGAACCTTCGCAGCCCCAGGCGGAGTAACGGGCGGAGGCGGCACAACAGCAGACGACGCCGGCGTACTGGCGGGCGGAGCCGTAGTAGTAGTCGCAGCCGGAGGCGCCGACGAAGGAGTCGACTGCGTCTCGGAAGCAGTGGTAGGAGCCGGCGGCGCGGTGGACGACCCCTCAGCGACAGGAGGCGTATCACCCCCGCCACCGAACAAGCTGACCACGCCGATGATCAGCGCCACCGCGGCGACGCCGAGCAGGGCGAAACCGGCGGCCTTGGCCGGACGGGACGGGCTAGCGGACTCGGGGGAGGTCATCAGTCCTCGGTGCTCCTGGCGCGTGCGCGAACCCTCTGACGGCCTGTCCGCACGCCGCGCAACCGCTTGACCAGCATCGGATCGGCAGCCAGAGCGGCTTCCTTCTCAACGAGCGCGTTGAGCAGCTGGTAGTAGCGAGTGGCCGACATGTCGAACAGTTCCCTGATGGCCTGTTCCTTGGATCCCGAGTACTTCCACCACTGCTTCTCGAACGCGAGCATCGTGCGTTCGCGGCTGGTCAGCCCGTCAGCGGAGGTGAGCATCTCGGCGTGATCCATCTGGCTCCCCACGGTCGCCGCACCATCTCAGGTGCGGGCAATTCAATCACGTGATCGTTCCAACCTACCGCGCGACACCGACAGTTTTGGACCGCTTAAGGTCTGACCATGGCCGTGCATCGCATCCGCATCGCTGGTGACCCCGTACTTCACCACCCCACGCGTGAGGTCACCGAGTTCGACACCGAACTGAAGACGCTCGTCGACGACATGTTCGAGACGATGGCAGCCGCTCGCGGAGTCGGGCTCGCAGCCAACCAGATCGGTGTCGACCTGCGGGTCTTCGTGTACGACTGCCCGGACGACGACGGCGTCCAGCACCGCGGCGTGATCGTGAACCCGACGCTCGAGACCTCCGAGATCCCCGAGTCCATGCCGGATCCGGACGACGACTTCGAGGGCTGTCTGTCCGTCCCCGGCGAGGCCTACCCGACCGGACGCGCCCGTTGGGCGAAGGTGACCGGCCAGGACCTGGACGGGCAGCCGTTCGAGGTCGAGGGCACCGGCTTCTTCGCCCGTTGCCTCCAGCACGAGACCGACCACCTCAACGGATACCTCTACCTCGACCGCCTCATCGGGCGGTACAAGAAGGAATCCAAGCGGATGCTGCGCGACAACGAGTGGGGCGTGCCGGACCTCTCGTGGGACCCGGCAGACCCCTCGA
The DNA here is from genome assembly GCF_033949945.1 of Lentzea miocenica. NCBI lineage: Bacteria > Bacillati > Actinomycetota > Actinomycetes > Pseudonocardiales > Pseudonocardiaceae > Lentzea > Lentzea miocenica. Next base: position 25,737 of record NZ_JAXAVW010000063.1, on the reverse strand, counting down.
ACTTCCTCGACGAAGACGAGGACTGAGCGCTAGGGCCGGAGCACCGACTCCACCTGCTTCAGCTCCTCGGCCGACAGCGGCCCGAACTTCAGCGCACCCGCGTTCTCCTCGACCTGAGCCACCGTCCGCACGCCCGGAATCGGGATCAGGCGGGGAGAACGCGCCCAGAACCACGCCAGCGCACCCTGCACCAACGTCCTGCCACCGGACGTCAGCACGTCCCGCACGGCCTCCCGCGCCCGGAAGTACTCCGGTGACGGCCGTCCGTCGACGAAGAACCTCAGCCACGACGGGTTCGTGACGCGCACGTCGTCGGAGGGCAGCACGTCGAACGTCTCCCGCGCCAGCAGCCCCATGGCCAGCGGCCGGCGGCACAGGACGGCGTACTCCCCCGCGTACATCTCGGGGTTGTCGAACAGCACGTTGATGTCCGCCTGCGCGGCCACCCCGTGCTCCCCCTCGCAGAAGAACCGCGCCCGCTCCGGGTCGTCGGTGCTCCAGCCGTACGAAACGATCTTGCCCTCGCGGACCAGCACCTCGCACTCGTCGCGCAGCAGCGCGGCATCCTCCAGCGGCAGGTCCCCGACGTGCAGCTGGTACAGGTCGATCCGGTCGGTGCCCAAGCGCCGCAACGACCCCTCGACGGCACGGCGCAGGTACTCGACCGATCCCTCGTTGCCGGTCATCCGGCGAGCGGCGGCGTCGAACCCGCAACCCCACTTCGACGCGATCACCACCTCGTCACGCACCGACGCAAACGCTTGCCCCACCACCGTTTCCGCGTGCCCGCAGCCGTAGACGTCGGCCGTGTCGAACAACCGGACGCCCAGCTCGTGCGCCCGCTGCAGGGCCTTCACCGACTCCGCGTCGTCAGCCGGCCCCCAGCCGACCGGCGCACCGTCCGGACCCGAGAACGGCCCACCCATGGCCCACGTGCCGAAACCCAACTTCCCGAAATCCGTCATGGGCCCACCGAACATCCTGGAGCGCGCTCCAGGTCAAGAACCAGCCGCTTCTGATCAAAAAGGGATTGCCGCGTCGGCGACCATCGAGACATGCCTGTCGAAAACATCGTCGCCTTCGTCGCGGCCTCGTTCCTCATCGCACTGTCGCCAGGACCTGGCACGGCCATGGTCCTGCGACAGTCGGTGCACGGGCGAAAAGCCGCGCTGGCGACGGTGTTCGGTATGGAGGTCGGCGTCGCCTGCTGGGCGGTCGCGGCCGCGCTCGGCCTGTCGGTGCTGCTGACGGCGTCCGAGATCGCCTACCACGCGCTGCGGATCGGCGGCGCGGTCTTCCTGATCTACCTCGGCGTCAAGGCCCTGATCAGCAGGACCAAGCCCGAGTCAGCGCCACCACCGGCCAGTCACGCGTTCCGCAGCGGGCTGATCGTGAACCTGGCCAACCCGAAGCTCGGCGTGTTCGCGATCTCGTTCCTACCGCAGTTCGTGCCTGCCGGGGAGGCCGGCCAGGGGATTCTGCTCTTCCTCGCCGTGTTCTGGGTCCTGATCGACACCGTCTGGTACCTGATCATCGTGTCGATCCTGCACACCATCCGCGGCTGGCTCAGCAGGCCGCGGGTCCGTCCCGCGCTCGAGAAGCTGTCGGGCGGCGTGCTGCTGGCGCTCGGAATCCGGCTGGTACTCGACCCGCGTTGAGATCGGGCTGCCCCGGCGCCAGAACAGCTCGGGCAGCCCGGCCAGCTCGTCGAGGGTGTGACACGAGGCCATCGACGCGTAGCCGCCGGCCAGCACGTGCGCACGGATCCGGTCCAGACGGCCGAACTCGATCACCTCACCGGCGATCAGGAACGGCAGCACCAGCTGCCAGGCCTGCACCACCGCGGGCCGACGCCGGTGAGGTGCGCGCAGGGCGGCGCGGGCGACTCGTAAAAGGTGCTCGTTCGCGCTCATCGTGTACGGATGCGCCGAGTGGTCCCAGTTCCACCGGCGCTCCTCCGTCACGGCGCACCGCACGCACTCGACGGGCCCGGTGCCCAGTTCGGCACCGCAGCGCGAGCACGCCAGCAGTGTCATCGCCCAGTCGACGCACGTCCACGGGTACTGCCCGACGTCGGCGGAGGTCACCAGTTCGGCCAGTTCACGGTCGGCGAGCTGCGAGGACCTCCGCAGCTCCTCCCAGTCCGCGAGCCAGAACTGGTCGAGCAGTTCCGCGCAGAAGCCGCAGTCGGGGTAGCCGCGACCTGCGAGTTCACCGCAGGAAGGGCATGCCGAGACCACGGCGGGACGTTGACCGCGACGCGCGCCGGGCGGGAACGGCTGATGATCCGCCACGAGAGAGAACATTAGGGCCAAACCGTCCCCTTGGCAGCTGTGGCGCGCGCTGACTATGGTCGGGTCTCGACAACTCAACAAGAACGCGGGAGCTCGCGCCTGAAGCGGGCTGAGAGGGTGACTGGCTGTAGTGCCGGTGTCACCGACCGCCTGAACCTGACCGGGTAATGCCGGCGTAGGGAGGAATGTCGTGACGGCACTTGACGACCGTTCGGTCAAACCCAGTGTGACCACCGGCCCGATCTCCGGGTCCCGCAAGGTGTACCGAGATGGTGTGCCTTTTCGCAGGGTGGAACTGACCAACGGCGAGCATGTCGATCTCTACGACACTTCCGGTCCGTATACCGACGACAACGCCACCATCGACGTCCAAAGTGGACTACCCGACCTCAGGTCGGAGTGGATCGCCGCACGGGAACCGATCAACGGAGCTGTCAGCCAGCTCGCGTACGCGAAGGCCGGGATCATCACCCCGGAGATGCGCTACATCGCCGTGCGCGAGAACCTCGACGCGGAGTTCGTGCGCAACGAGGTCGCCATCGGGCGTGCGGTCATTCCGTTGAACCGCAAGCACCCCGAGGCCGAGCCGATGATCATCGGCAAGAAGTTCCTCGTCAAGATCAACGCCAACATCGGCAACTCCGCGGTGTCGTCGTCGATCGAGGACGAGGTCGAGAAGATGGTGTGGGCGTCCCGCTGGGGCGCCGACACGATCATGGACCTGTCCACCGGCAAGCGGATCCACGAGACGCGCGAGTGGATCCTGCGCAACTCGCCGGTGCCGATCGGCACCGTGCCGATCTACCAGGCGCTGGAGAAGGTCAACGGCGACCCGGCCGCGTTGACCTGGGAGATCTACCGCGACACCGTGATCGAGCAGTGCGAGCAGGGCGTCGACTACATGACCGTGCACGCGGGCGTGCTGCTGCGCTACGTGCCGCTGACGGCCAAGCGGGTCACGGGCATCGTCTCGCGCGGTGGTTCGATCATGGCCGCGTGGTGCCTCGCGCACCACCGGGAGAGCTTCCTCTACACGCACTTCGAGGAGCTCTGCGACATCCTGCGCACCTACGACGTGACGTTCTCGCTGGGTGACGGGCTGCGGCCGGGTTCCATCGCGGACGCCAACGACGCGGCGCAGTTCGCCGAGCTGAAGACCCTGGGCGAGCTCACGCACATCGCGCGGGCCAAGGACGTCCAGGTGATGATCGAGGGCCCCGGCCACGTGCCGATGCACAAGATCGCCGAGAACGTGCGGCTGGAAGAGGAGTGGTGCGGCGAGGCGCCGTTCTACACCCTCGGCCCGCTGGCCACGGACATCGCGCCGGCGTACGACCACATCACGTCCGCGATCGGCGCGGCGCAGATCGGCTGGCTGGGCACCGCGATGCTCTGCTACGTCACGCCGAAGGAGCACCTGGGCCTGCCGAACCGGGACGACGTGAAGACCGGCGTGATCACCTACAAGATCGCGGCGCACTCGGCGGACCTCGCCAAGGGCCACCCCGGCGTCCAGGACTGGGACGACGCGTTGTCCAAGGCGCGCTTCGAGTTCCGCTGGGAGGACCAGTTCAACCTGTCACTCGACCCGGACACCGCGCGCTCGTTCCACGACGAGACGCTCCCCGCGGAACCGGCGAAGACGGCGCACTTCTGCTCGATGTGCGGGCCGAAGTTCTGCTCCATGAAGATCACCCAGGACGTCCGCCGCTACGCCGAGGAACGCGGGCTGTCCACAGTGGAAGCCATCGAGGCGGGCATGGCGGAGAAGTCCGGCGAGTTCGCCGACACCGGGAACAAGGTCTACCTGCCAGTGGTGGAAACGACGTGACAGCAACACCTCCGAGGGTCCTCACCATCGCCGGAAGCGATTCCGGCGGTGGTGCGGGCATTCAGGCCGACCTCCGCACGCTCTTCGCGTGCGGGGTGCACGGCTGCGTGGCCCTGACCGCCGTGACGGTCCAGAACTCCCTGGGCGTCACGGGTGTCGCCGAAATTCCGGCCGCAACCGTGGCCGCGCAGATCATCTCGGTCGCCGAGGACATCGGTCTGCAGGCCGCGAAGACCGGCATGCTGGCATCGGCTCAGATCATCGAGGCGATCACACCCGCACTGGACCAGGTCGGCATCGGCCGCGGTCGCAAGACCCCGTTCGTCGTCGACCCCGTGTCGGCGTCGATGCACGGCGACCAACTGCTCGCGGACAACGCCCTGGACGCCTTGCGGGGCCTGCTCTTCCCGCGCGCGACGCTGGTGACGCCAAACCTCGACGAGGTGCGGCTGATCACGGGCATCGCGGTGAAGGACCGGGCCGACCAGCGGGTCGCGGCCGAGGCCCTGCACGCCATGGGGCCGGAGTGGGTGCTCGTGAAGGGTGGCCACATGTGGGACGACCCGGAGTGCCTCGACCTGCTGTACGACGGCAGGGAGTTCATCGAACTACCCGGTCCGCGCTACGACATCAAGCACACGCACGGCAGCGGCGACACTCTCGCGTCGTCGATCAGCTCGGCGCTGGCTCGCGGTGCGTCGGTGCCGGAAGCGGTGCGATTCGGCAAGGACTTCATCGTGAAGTCCGTGGCCGCGGCCTACCCGCTGGGCGCAGGGGTCGGGCCGGTCTCGCCGATGTGGAGGCTCGACAAGTAGCGGGCGCACATCGCGCGGCCGCTTCGCCCTGTGACGCGGCGAAGTGGCCGCCGACGTGTTGGCGCAGGCCCGCGAGGTGCTGGTCGCTAGCTCAGCCGCGCGAACCAGTTCGCGATCGAGCGCCGATACCCCTCCGGCATTGTCAGCCCGGGCACCTCGTCCACGGCGAACAGGCCGATTTCCTTGTGCTCGTGGGACAGCACGGGCTCGCTGTCGCCGACGAGGTGGCAGCCGTAGGTCACGATGAACACGTGCCACTTCCCGGCGATGGCGTACATCCACGAGTCGAGGATCGGGCCGGGCGTCACCTGCCAGCCCGTCTCCTCGGCGATCTCGCGGACTACGCACTCCTGCGGGGACTCGCCGGGCTCGATGCGGCCGCCCGGCAGCTCCCACTCGTCGCGCTCGTTCTTCAGCAGCAACACCTTGCCGCCGCGCACCACCACGCCCTTGATCGAGACGGGGTAGCTGAGCACGCGTTACTTCGACTCCTCGCCGACCAGCGTCTCCAGTGCGTCCAGCGCGTGCACCAGCGCCGAGACGTGCTCGGGCGAGAGCTGCTCGATGCGCCGCTGGAGTTCGCGCACCCGCGCGGACCGCACGCCGGAGACCATCGTCTCGCCCTCGGGGGTGGGGGTGGCGAGCCAGGCTCGGCCGTCCTGCGGGTCCGGTTCGCGCTTCACGTAGCCGGCCTCGACCAGTGCGGCGACGATGCGGGACAACGTCGGGGGCGCCACGCCTTCCTTGTTCGCCAGGTCGCCCAGGCGCATGGGGCCGCACCTCGCGAGGGTGGCGAGCGCGGAGACCGCGCCGGGGCCGAGTCCGGGGGAACCGGTGCGTCGCAGCAACCGGGCCAGCCGGCCGATCGCCAGGTACAGACGCGCGGTCGCGTCCTCGACCTCGGCGTCAATGGGGGCCGTCACGGCTTGTCGTCCTCCTCGGCGGATGGGTAATGCTCAATCATCCCCCAACACGTATGCACACAAGGTAGCGACCTCAGCGTCCCGGCGAGGACGCTTGGGCCCAAAACCTCTGCGGAATGCGGCCGGCCAGTCGCGCCAGCCGTCCGCCCTCGACCGCACAACGCATGGCGGCGCCCATCCGTTCCGGATCCTGCGCTCGCGTGACGGCCGTGGCCAGCAACACGGCTGAGCAGCCCAGTTCCATCGCCAGCGCCGCGTCCGACGCCGTACCGATGCCCGCGTCGAGCACCACGGGAACGGTGGCGCGGGAGGTGATCAGCTCGATGTTGTGCGGGTTGCGGATGCCGAGACCTGTTCCGATGGGCGAACCGAGGGGCATCACCGTGGCGCAGCCGATGTCCTGGAGCTTCAGCGCCAGCACCGGATCGTCGTTGGTGTAGGGCAGGACCACGAAGCCGTCGTTCACCAGCCGCTCGGCCGCGTCGAGCAGCTCGACCGGGTCCGGCAGCAGGGTCTCCTCGTCGTGCACGACTTCGAGCTTGACCCAGTTCGTCTCCAACGCCTCGCGCGCCAGCTGGGCGGTCAGCACGGCCTCGGCGGACGTGCGGCAGCCCGCGGTGTTCGGCAGGACCTCGATTCCAAGGCGCCGCAACAACTCCAGCACACCGGTCTGGCCGGCTGCGTCGACCCGGCGCATCGCCACGGTCGTCAGCTCGGTGCCGGAGGCCACCAGGGCGCGCTCCAGCACGGAGAGGTTCGCGGCACCGCCGGTGCCGGTGATGAGCCTGGACCGGAACTCCCGGCCCGCGATGATCAGCGGATCGTCCACGTCACCCTCCCTGGACCGCGGTCAGCACCTCGACCACGCCGCCGTCCGGCACGATCGTCTTGTCCCACAACGCCCTCGGCACCACGGCACCGTCCAGGGCGACTGCCACCCCGGAGCTCGGCGCGCCCACCAGCGACACCACGGCGGCCACCGACGAACCGTCGGCCAGGTCGCGAGATGTGCCGTTGACCTGTGCTTTCACGAACTTCCTCCCTTGAGCAGCCCGACCACGTGAAAAGCCGTGTGCGGGGCCAGCAGCAGACCGTTGCGGTGGTGGCCGGTCGCGGCGATGACACCCGGCTCGAGCCAGCGCACGATCGGCACGTTGTCCGGGCTGCCCGCGCGGAACCCGACGGCGGCCTCGGTCAGCGCGTACTCCGCGATGCACGGCAGCACGGTTTCCGCGTCCCGCAACAGGTCCCGCACACCCGCGACGGAGACGTCGGTGTCGAACCCCGCCTCGTACTGAGTGGCACCGACGACGAGACCGTCGTCACGCGGAACCAGGTACACCGGCCGACCCGACACCAGCGCGCGGATGGTGTGCCGCGGCGGCGGCAGGGCGCCAGGCCGGTGCGTCAGCCTCAGGATCTCGCCCTTGACCGGGCGGATCACGTCCTTCAGGGCCGGATGCAGCTCACCGCTCCACGCCCCGGCCGCGATGACCTCCACCCGCCCCTCCACATTGGACTTCACGCCGAGGTCGACGCATGCCTTCCACAGTGCGGAAAGCAGCGCGCGGTTGTCGACGGCGAGGTCGCCCGCCGCGTGCACGCCACCACGAACCGCCGGGCCCAAAGAAGGTTCGAGAGCACGGATCTCCCGCGAGGTCAGCAACTCCCCCGCGTGCCGCAGATCGGCGAGGTCACCGGGCTGCGTACCCACCGCGAGAGTTCCCGCGGTGAACAGCTCGACACCGATGGAAGCGGCGAAGTCCGGCCACATCCGCAGGGCCTCGACACCCTGCGCCACCACGGCTTCCTCGCCCGGCCACGCCTCCGTCAACGGCGCGAGCATCCCACCCGCGACCCGCGAACCAGCGTGCGGCGACCCGTCGTCGAAAACGGAAACCGTGTAGCCGGCCCGTGCCGCGAACAACGCGACGGACAGGCCGATGACACCGCCACCCCGGACGGCCACTTCCACACTGCTCAAGGCATTCACGCTCCCTGCGCCGGCATGACCCGGATCAGGTTCGACGGTCGGAGCGAACCACGCTCCCTCTCAGCCCGGTGTTCTCCAGGCTCCCGTGCGGACCGACCTCAACATAACGGTTAACGTGCGTACGTGCCAGGACTCGACGGAAACCTGATCAGGCAACGACTCGCCGACGCGACGCTCTACCTCTGCACGCCGAACCGGCCTGATCTGGCCGACTTCGCCGATGCCGCGCTCGCCGGCGGGGTCGACATCATCCAGTTGCGGGACAAGTCACTCGAGGCGAAGCAGGAGATCGCGGCGCTGGAGATCCTCGCCGAGGCCTGCGACACCCACGGGAAGCTGCTCGCCGTCAACGACCGCGCGGACATCGCCCACGCGCTCCGGGCGGACGTGCTCCACCTCGGCCAGGACGACCTGCCCGTCTCGTGCGCGCGCCACATCATCGGGGAGCACCCCGTGATCGGCCGCTCCACGCACGACGCCGGCCAGATGCAGGCGGCGGCGACGCAGCACGGCGTGGACTACTTCTGCACCGGCCCGTGCTGGCCGACGCCGACCAAGCCGGGACGCCCCGCGCCGGGGCTCGACCTCGTGCGCGCCACGAAGGGCATGCGGCGGCCGTGGTTCGCGATCGGCGGCATCGACCTGCAGAACCTCCACGAGGTCAAGGCCGCCGGAGCCACGCGCGTCGTCGTCGTGCGAGCCATCACCGAGGCCGAAGACCCCAGGGCGGCCGCCGAGTCGTTCAAAGTTGAACTTAGTCGTTGAAATTTGAACAAAACGGCGTACGCTCGATGACGTGAGCGCACCAGTGCTGTACCTGAGCCACGGGGCACCCCCGCTGGCCGACGACGAAACGTGGACCAGAGAGCTCAAGGACTGGTCCGCCACCCTCCCGCGCCCGGAGGCCGTGCTCATGGTCTCCGCGCACTGGGAGGAGGCGCCGACCACCATCGGCGCGACCGAGACCGTCCCGCTGGTCTACGACTTCTGGGGCTTCCCGCAGCGCTACTACGACGTCACGTACGAAGCACCGGGCGCTCCGGAGCTCGCCGACGACGTGCGCAAACTCCTCGGCGGCCACGTCGAGCAGGACGCGGAACGCGGCCTCGACCACGGCGCCTACGTGCCGCTGAAGGAGATGTTCCCCGACGCGGACGTGCCGGTGCTGCAGATGTCGATGCCCACGCTCGACCCGCGTGAGCTGCACGAGATCGGCCGCAAGCTCGCTCCACTGCGGGACCAGAACGTCCTGATCGTCGGCAGCGGGTTCATGACGCACAACCTGAGCTGCGTGAACTTCCCCGCCGGTCCGGACTACGAGCCGCCGTCGTGGTCGAAGGAGTTCGACGACTGGGCGCACCAGCAGCTGGCCAACGGCGACGTCGACGCGCTGCTCGACTTCCAGCAGAAGGCGCCGGCCGCCGGGATCGCACATCCGAGGACTGAGCACTTCGCACCGCTGTTCGTGGCACTCGGCGCGGCGAGCGACGAGAAAGCCCGTACCAGTGTTGAAGGCTTCTGGTACGGGCTCTCGAAACGGTCTGTTCAGTTCAGTTAGGACCTAGCCGCGCGTGAGAGTCAGGCCGTAGCGCGACAGGATCGGGTTCAGCGGCTGGAAGAACGTGGTGCCGCCGGACGAGCAGTTGCCCGAACCGCCGGAGGTCACGCCCTGGGCCTGACCGAAGCCGGAGCCCGCCACCCACGAACCACCCGAGTCGCCACCCTCGGCGCAGGCGTTGGTGCGGGTGAGACCCCGGACCGAGCCCTGCGGGTAGTTCACGGTCTGGTTCTTGGCCTGGACGGTGCCGCAGCGCCATCCGGTCGTCGAACCGGAACGGCAGATCTGCGCGCCGACAGCGGCCTCGGTGTTGCCGCGGACGATCACGTTCGCGCCGCCGTAGCGGTTGACCCACGGCCGCGACGTCCAGTTCGCGTTGGTGCGGACGTGCGCGTAGTCGTTGCCCGGGAAGACCGACGCCGCGAACGTGCCCTGTGCGACGCGGTTGAAGCCGGAGACCGCGGTGCCGGCTCGGCCGCAGTGACCTGCGGTGACGTAGCCACCGGTCACGGAGAAGCCGAGCGAGCAACGGCCGCCGCCCATGTAGATCGCGTCACCACCGCGCAGGTCGTACAGCGGGGTCGGAGTCTCGGTCACCTCGGCGACCTGGACCGAACCGCTGATGGACTTGGCGGTCGCGATCCACTTGTCCGCGGCCGCGTCACGGGTGTTCTTGTTGACCTCGACGACGACGCTGTTCGACTTCTCGTCGACGCGCCAGCTCGTGATGCCCGCGGGGGCGTTCATGAGGTCGAGAACCGACTTGGTTCCGTTGAGCTGGGTGAGCGAGTTCTTCACGACCTGGGTGTCGGCCCCGGTCACGGAGAGTCCTGGCCTGGTCACCGCGACGGTCAGTCTGCCGCTCGCCTGGTCGATCCACGCTCCGCCGAACGCGTCACCCAGCGAGGCCTTCGCGGTGTCCACGATCTCGCTCGACTTCTGGTCAGAGGCCAGACGGACGCGTGCCTGGTCAGCGTTCAGGCCCAAATCACGCTGGACCGCTTGGAGCAACTCTGCCGGGTAGCTCTCCGTATCGGAACCGGTTGGGGCGACTGGTGCGGCAGGGGCGCCAAACGCCGGTACGCTGAGAGCAGTCACGACTCCGGTGGCGAGAACAACGGCACCGGTTATACGGGCCGCACTCGTGCGGTTCATCAGACGTCTCCCTCACTTTCGGGTGCAGGGGAACCCGAGAGATCGGTTGCAGGGACCTCTCTCGGGGGCTCTAGGGGGACGGGTGGTGGGGCGGCGGCAGGGGTCGCCCCACCCCTCCAACTTCCGTCCAGCTGAGTTCTGTGACGAAGGCGCTGCGCTCAAGTGGTCGTGCCACGAGCCTCATCGCGCCCTCCTTCGGTCTCTTTCGGAGCTAATCTTTCGCCCGTTCGAGTGATACCGCCGGTCCGTTAGCTATTACGCCTGAACCCGACCGTGGACGAAGTGTGTCACAGCTCACGACAGATCAACTCCGCTGCGTAGCAATTGACAGTTAACTGTCGCTCAAAGTAGTGACGTGATCACCGAATGGGGTCGACAGTTGACGGCGGTGTCGAGCTGTCGGTCGGCTGTCGAGATCCTGTCGACGTAGTGGGTGGTCCGGTCGGCGTCGTGCTTTCGGTGGGCACCTGACTGGACGAGCTCGGCGGGACCGTGACGGTCTCCGTTTCGATCTTCGTCGTCTCGGTGCGGGTCTCGGTGTAGGTGCTCGTTTTCGACGTCGGACCGGGATCGGCGGACGTCGGCTTGCCGGTGACGAGCTGGACGCTCGTGACGGTGAGGACGGTGACCACGAAGGCGAGCAGGCCGCCGACCGCGATCATCTGCCAACGCTTTTCGCGTTCCATCGACCGTTGGTAGAACACGGCGCCCACTGTGGTCACCACGCTCGCGAGGATCGCGCCGATGATGGTGCCGGCGACGTTGAGGCGAAGGCTCAGCACGGCCGCGGTGGCGGCGGCGAGCACACTCGCGATGAGCTTGACGGGGGTGATTTTCTCCTTTTCAGACATGACACTTGTAGGACGTCGGGCACAGTTCACCGGTTGTGCGCCGGTGACGTGCATCATCAACGCATGCGCTTGGTGACCCTCGAAGACATCCACGCGGCCGCTGCCGCCATCGCCCCGCATGTCGTCCACACACCGTTGCTGTCGTTCGACTCCTCGCTGTGGATCAAGCCCGAGTGCTTGCAGCCGATCGGGGCCTTCAAGCAGCGCGGCGCCGTGAACGCGTTGTCCCGCATACCTTCCGAGGACCGCGCCCGTGGTGTCGTGGCGTACTCGAGCGGTAACCACGCGCAGGCAGTCGCTTACGCCGCCAAGATCCTGGGCATGCCGGCGGCGATCGTCGTGCCGAACAACACGCCCCAGCTGAAGATCGACGCCACACGCGCGCACGGCGCCGAGGTGTTCGTCGTCGGCATCACCGAACGCGAGTCACGCGCCGCCGAACTGGTCGAGGAACGCGGCGCCACGCTGATCCCGCCGTTCGACCACCCCGACGTGATCGCCGGCCAGGGCACCATCGGCCTGGAGATCTGCGCCGATCTTCCCGAGGTGGCCACGATCCTGGTCCCGGTGAGCGGCGGCGGACTGATCTCGGGCGTCGCGACGGCCGTGAAGTCCTTGCGCCCCAACGTTCGCGTGATCGGCGTCGAACCTGAGCTGGCCGCCGACACCGCCGCCTCGTTCGCCGCGGGCTCGCTGGTCCGGTGGGACGCGCACGACCGGGCCCGCACCAACGCCGACGGCCTGCGCGCCGAGCCCTCGGAGCTGACGTGGGCGCACATCCACGAGTACGTCGACGACGTCGTGACCGTCACCGAGGACGAGATCCGGGACGCGGTGAAGCAGATCTCCCGCCGCACGCGGGTCGTGTCGGAGACGAGCGGCGCCGTTCCCGTTGCCGCGTACCTGAACCGTGAACTGCCGGCCGGTCCGACCGTCGCGGTGGTGTCCGGCGGCAACATCGAGCCCGCCCTGCTCGCGTCGATCCTCGGATGATCACGCTCTCACAAATCCGTTCGGCGGCGACGGTCATCGCACCGCACGTGGTGCGCACGCCGTTGCTGCCGTTCGGCTCGGGCTGGCTCAAGCCGGAGAACCTGCAGCCGATCGGCGCGTTCAAACTCCGCGGCGCGCTGAACGCGTTGGCACGCCTGGAGAATCGCGAGAAGGGCGTGGTCGCGTACTCCAGCGGCAACCACGCCCAGGCCGTGGCGTTCGCGGCCAGGCTGCACGGCGTTCCGGCCGCGATCGTGATGCCGGACAACACCCCGCCGGTCAAGATCGAGGCCACGAAGGCGCTGGGGGCCGAGGTCTTCATCGTCGGCATCACCGAACGCGTCGAGCGTGCCGAAGCCCTGGTCGCCGAACGCGGCGCGACGCTGATCCCGCCGTTCGACCACCCGGACGTGATCGCCGGGCAGGGCACCATCGGCCTGGAGATCCTGGAGGACCTGCCGGACGTCGAGGCCGTCGTGGTGCCGATGTCCGGCGGTGGGCTGATCTCCGGGGTGGCCACGGCGATCAAGTCGCTGCGTCCGGACGTCCGCGTGATCGGCGCGGAACCCGAACTGGCGGCCGACATCGCGGATTCGCTCAAAGCGGGCGCACTGGTGCGCTGGGACCCGCTGAAACGCGCTCAGACGGTCGCTGACGCCCTCAGGGACGAGCCCTCGGCACTCACCTGGGCCCACATCGGCAAGCTCGTCGACGACGTGATCACGGTGTCGGAGGACGAGATCCTCGGCGCGGTGGCGGACCTGGCCCGCCGGGCGCGGCTCATCGCCGAACCGAGTGGTGCCGTGGCCGTCGCGGCGCAGGCCAAGCTCGGAGGTGCCGGTGTCGCCGTCGTGTCCGGCGGCAACGTCGATCCCGGGCTACTGGCGCGCCTTCTCGCCACCTGAGCGGATGTGCGTCGGCGGGCCCTCCACGCCGCAGTGCAGGCACTCGCCGGGGTGCGGAGCCTCCTGCTGGTCCGGCGCCGCGGCCAGCACCCGGTTGTCCACGCCGATCGCGAGGACACCACCGATGATCGACGCCACCGCGCACAGCACGAGGGCCATCTGCCACCCGGAGGTCATGACCGCCGGGTTCGTGTAGTCCTCGCCCATCAACCCGACCGCCGCGGGCAGCACGGCCATGGCCAGCAGGCTGCCGGTGCGTGCCACGGCGTTGTTGACACCGGACGCGACACCCGCGTGGTGATCGGGCGCGGAGGCGAGCACGGTCGCGGTGACCGGCGCGACCACGGCCGCGAGGCCCAGCGCGAACACCAGCACGCCGGGCAGCACGCCGGTCAGGTAGGCCGCGCCGGGAGCGGCGTTGCGCAGCAGCAACATCCCGATACCGATCACGATCGGGCCGAGGATGAGCTGCCAGCGCGGGCCGTAGCGCTGCGCGATCTTCCCCGAGGTCGACGACAGCAGCAGCATGATGATCGTGAGCGGCACGCTGGCCAGACCGGACGCCGTCGGCGAGTAGCCGAGCGACACCTGGAGCTGGAGCACCAGCAGCACCATCACGCCGCCGAGTGCCGCGTAGACCAGGAACGTCAGCAGGTTCGCCACCAGGAACGTCCGGTTGCGGAACAGCTCCGGCGGCACCAACGGGTCGTGCGACCGCACCTGGACCACGCCGAACGCGATCATCGCGACCAGTCCGAGCCCTGCCACCAGGTAGGACTGTTCGACCAGGCCGCCGGTGAGCAGGGCGAGCCCGACCGCGCCGACCAGCGCCGAGAGGTAGTTGGGGTGGCCCGCCTCGTCGTCCTGGGACTCCGGCACGAACCGCAGCGCCAGGAACACGCAGAGCGCCGCCACCGGCAGGTTCACCAGGAACGCGAGCCGCCACGACCACGCCTGCACGAGCAGACCGCCGACGAACGGCCCGATCGCGGTGGCCACGCCGGCCAGACCCGACCAGGCGCCGATCGCGCGCGACCGGTCCTCCCGGTTGAACGACGACTGCAGGATCGCGAGCGCACCCGGCGTCAGCAGAGCAGCGCCCACGCCTTGCAGCACCCGCGCGGCGACCAGCATCGGCACGTCCCACGCGACGCCGCACAGCAACGACGAGACGCCGAACCACACCACGCCGATCACGTAGACCCGGCGTCGCCCGAACCGGTCACCCAGCGATCCCGCGACCAGGATCAGGGAGGCCAGCGCGAGCATGTAGCCGTTCAGGATCCACTGCAGGTCGGTGACCGACGCGGTGAACTCCGCGCCGATCCGGGGCAGCGCCACGTTGACGATCGTCCCGTCGAGCATCGCCATGCCCGATCCGAGGATCGTCGTCGCCAGCACCCAGCGGGCGCGTGGCGTGCCCCAGGCGATCAAGACGGCCTGTTCAGCGTGGCGACGAACTTGTAGCGATCACCCCGGTACACCGAACGCACCCACTCGATGGGACTGCCCTCGGTGTCGTACGAGTGCCGCGACAGCAGCAGCATCGGCAGTCCGATGTCCGCACCGAGCAGCTCTGCCTCTTCAGGCGAGGCGAGGGCGGTCTCGATCGTCTCCTCGGCGTGTCCCATCTCGACACCGAACCGCTCGGACAGCACCTGGTACAGCGAGGCACCCGGCGCGAGATAGCGCCGCAACCCGCGGAACCGGCCGAGCGCCAGGTGGGTGGTCTCGATGGCCATCGGCTCGTTGTCGGCCAGACGCAGGCGGTGCAGTCGCAGCACCTTCGCACCGGGACGCACGCCGAGCAGCCGGGCGAGCTCGGCCTCCGCCGACATCTCGGAAGCCTCGATGAGCTTGGACGACGGCACCCGTCCCTGGGCCCGCATGTCCTCTGTGTACGAAGACAGCTGCAACCTCTGGGCGACCTTGGGTTCCGCCGCAAAGGTGCCTTTGCCCTGCACGCGGAGCAGCCGGCCTTCCACCGTCAGCTCGGCAAGCGCCTGGCGAACGGTGGTCCTGGAGACGTCGAACTCCGCCGCCAGCGACCGTTCCGTGGGGATCGGCGAACCGGGCGGCAGCGCCCTCAACAGGTCGAGCAGGTGCCGCTTGAGACCCCAGTACTTCGGCTCGCGTTGTGCACGCGTCCTGGCGTCCACGCCTGATGCAGGCGTCGTCTCCAGCATGGCCTCCTCCTCGCACTCCACGTCACGCCACACAAGGATGCCTTGTCCGTGTCGTTTCGTGCGTTCGAACCCCCGCCATTCGACACAAAAATGATCGGAGGACTCCGCAACGCTTTGGCAACGCGCTTGACAGGATCGGTGACGCAGCACACGCTGTTCCGCATTGGTCTACACCACTTGGACGTTCCGGCCGAGTGCCGGGCTTGGTGAAAGGGCGCGAACTGTGAAGGGCTGGAGAGGACTCGCTGCTGGTGCCGCCGCGCTGGCAGTGGCCGTGTCAGGCTGTGGCACGAGCACGAACAGCGGTAGCACCACGGAGACCAAAGAGATCACCGTGTGGCTCATGGACGGCTCCGCGCCGACGACCCTGACCGACGCCTTGAACAAGGAGTTCGAGTCGGCGAACGGGATCAAGGTCAAGTACGAGGTCCAGAAGTGGACCGGCATCCAGGAGAAGCTGACCACCGCGTTGGCCAGCAGCACTCCCCCGGACGTCATCGAGCTGGGCAACACCCAGACGGCGAGCTTCGCCGACCAGGGCACGCTGGCCGACCTCACCGCCGACGCCGGCCAGTTCAACGGCGGCGAGTGGCTGGGCGGTCTGAAGGACTCGCTGACGCTGAACGGCAAGCAGTACGGCGTGCCGTTCTACGCGGCGAACCGCACCGTGATCTACCGCACCGACCTGCTGCAGGCGGCCGGCGTCGCGAAGCCGCCGACGTCGCGTGCCGAGTGGATCGACGCGATCAACAAGCTCAAGGCCGCGAACGCCTCCAACCCGGAGTTCCAGGCCCTGTACCTGCCGGGTCAGTCCTGGTACTTCCTGCTCTCGCTGATCTGGGACGAGGGCGGCGACATCGCCAAGCTCGACAACGGCAAGTGGAGCGGCACGCTCGACACCCCGCAGGCGAAGGCCGGCTTCGAGGCCTACAAGGCGCTCTACGACGCGTCGGCCACCAAGAAGGTCCCGGCTGACATCGACGAGGCGAAGCCCCAGCAGATGGAGGTCTTCGGCACGGGCAACGTGGGCATGATGGTCGGCCTCCCGTGGGAGCTCGGCGGCGCCGTGAAGGCGAAGCCGGACCTCGCGGACAAGACCTCGGCGTTCCCGATCCCGTCCAAGAAGGCCGGTTCGGCCGCGCCGGTGTTCCTCGGCGGCTCGAACCTCGCCATCCCGGCGGCCAGCAAGAACGCCGCTGCCGCGAAGAAGTACCTCGCGCTGCTGTCCTCCAAGAACTACCAGGACCAGCTCGCCGCGGGTGGCGCTGTCCCCGGTACCTCGAAGGACACCTCGAAGCTCGCCAGCAACGCGATCGGCAAGGCCATGGCGGACTCGTCCCCCAACGGCAAGGTCACCCCGGTGACGCCGAAGTGGGCGGCCGTCGAGGCGGGCCAGAACCCGCTGAAGGACGCGCTGACCGCGTACCTGACCGGCGCGAAGACGCTGGACCAGGCGACGAAGGACGCGAGCGACGCCATCACCAAGGCCATGGCCTAGCCAAGCTGAGATGACGGCCGTCAAAACGACCGAAACGGCAGCGCCGGCAGGGGACATCCCTCCGGCGCTGCCGCCTGACGTGACGGGTGGGGCGCGCAAGCGCCGCCGCCGGGGCGGTGCCTTCGACCGGGCACTGCCCTACCTGCTGCTGGCTCCCGCACTCATCGCGATCCTCTGGCTGATCGGCTGGCCGGTCGTCTCGGTGTTCGTGACGAGCTTCCGCCAGCTCAACCTCGGTGAACTGGTCCGCGGCGAGATCGTGTGGACCGGCTTCGACAACTACGTGACGGTGCTGAAGGACGAGCGGTTCTGGACCGTCTCGTTGCGCACCATCGTCTTCACCGTCGGCGTCGTCGTGGCGTCGGTGGGCATGGGCCTCGGGATCGCGCTGCTGATGCGCGTGCTCACGCCGTGGGTGCGGATCGCGCTGCAGATCGCGATGCTCTGCGCGTGGGCCATGCCGATCCTCGCGTCCACGACGGTCTACCAGTGGATGTTCGACCAGAACTACGGCATCTTGAACAAGACGCTGGTGCAGCTCGGGTTCGACTCGTTCGCCGGCTACTCGTGGTTCTCGTCCGGCACGTCGACGCTGTCCGTCGTCGGCCTGCTGATCGTCTGGCAGGCGATCCCCTTCCTCGCCTTCTCGCTCTACGCCGGACTCGTCGGCATCCCCCGCGACCTCTACGAGGCGGCGGGCATCGACGGCGCGACGGGCTGGCAGACGTTCCGCGCGGTGACGTGGCCGGAGATCCGGTCGCTGCTGATGATGGTGACGTTCCTGTCGACGTTGTGGGACTTCAAGGTCTTCGCCCAGATCTGGGTGTTCCGCGAGGGTGGTCCCAGCGGTGAGAGCACGACGTTGCCGGTGCTGCAGTACCTGGAAGGCATCGCGAAGAGCCACTTCGGCGTCGCGGCCGCGATCTCCGTGCTGATGATGCTCATCCTCGGCCTGATCACGTTCCAGTACCTGCGCAAGCTGTTGCAGACCGAGGAGGGCAAGATCTGATGCTCAAGAAGTCTGCGGCGAACCTCACGGGGCTCGCGCTCGCGTTGTTCTTCCTCTTCCCGACGTACTGGATGATCACGTCGGCGATGAAGCCCAAGGGCACGACGATCACGTCGGACTACGACCTGATCCCGTTCTCGGTGACCTTCTCGAACTTCGTCACGGCGTGGACCAAGCCGGGCTTCCTGTCCTCGCTCGGCAACAGCCTGCTGGTGACGCTGACCGCGGTCGTCGCCGCGATCATCATCGGCATCACCGCGGCGGTCGCCATGTCGCGCTTCGCGTTCCGCGGCCGCAAGAGCTTCGTGCTGCTGATGCTGGTGGCGCAGATGGCGCCGTTCGAGGCGTTGCTGATCCCGATGTTCCTGATGATGCGGGATCTCCAGCTCTACGAACACCTCTCCTCGCTGATCCTGGTGTACTTCGCCGTGACGCTGCCGTTCTGCGCGTGGACGTTGCGCGGGTTCGTCAACGGCATCCCGGTGGAGCTCGAAGAGGCCGCGATGGTCGACGGCTGCGGCCGGTGGGGCGCGTTCCAGAAGGTGACACTTCCCTTGCTGGGACCGGGTCTCGTCGCGACCTCGGTGTTCGCGTTCATCACGGCGTGGAACGAGTTCCTGTTCGCCAAGGTGCTGATCCGCAGCCAGGACAGGGAAACCCTGCCCGTGTGGCTGTCAGGTTTCCAGACCGCGTTCGGCACCGACTGGGGTGGCGCGATGGCCGCGTCCGTCCTGTTCACCGTGCCGGCACTGGTGTTCTTCCTCATCGTCCAGCGCAAGATGGTCGCCGGCGTCACCGCCGGTGCAGTGAAGGGATGACGCGTGGATCAGTTGGCCGCAGCCGTTCTGCTACCCGGATTCCACGGAACGACCGCCCCCGACTGGTTGCGGCGGCGGGTCGCTGACGGGCTGGGCGGCGTTGTGCTCTTCGGGCGCAACGTCGTCGACGACGCCCAGGTGACCGCGCTGTGCGACGAACTGCGTTCGGTGCGCCCGGACGTGGTGATCGGCATCGACGAGGAGGGCGGCGACGTCACGCGGCTCGACGCGGGCCGCGGCTCAGAGGTGCCGGGCAACCACGCCCTGGGCGCGGCGGACGACCTGGACCTCACCAGGTCGGTCGCGGCGTCCATCGGCGCCCGGCTGGCGAAGTGCGGAATCTCGTTGAACCTCGCCCCGTCCGCCGACCTCGTGCTGACCCTGGACGACCCGATCATCGGCGTCCGTGCGTTCGGTTCGGACCCGGTGCTCGCCGCACGACACGTCGCCGCGTGGGTCGAAGGCCTGCAAGCCGTGGGCGTTGCCGCCTGCGCCAAGCACTTCCCCGGCCACGGAGCGTCCACTGAGGACTCCCACGAACAGCTTCCGGTCCTCCCGCGCACCGAGGAACAACTGCGCGCCGTGGAACTCGTCCCGTTCCGGGCAGCCGTGAACGCGGGCGTCCGTTCGATCATGACCGGCCACCTGGTCGTCCCCGAGTGGGGCACCGCGCCGGTCACGCTGAACAAGCACGCCATCAACCTGCTCCGCACCGAACTCGGCTTCACCGGCGCCGTCATCACCGACGGCCTGGACATGAAGGCCGTCGGCGGAGACCTGGCCATGGGCGCGGTCCGAGCCCTCGCAGCAGGCGTCGACGCCCTCTGCCTGGGCGGCATCGCCCTGGACGACGACGACCTCCAGTGGCTGATCGACTCGATCGTCGCCGCCGTGAAGTCCGGCGAACTCTCCGAAGAACGCCTCACCCAGGCAGCCGCCCGCTCCCTGGCCCTGGGCCTCCCGCCGTCCACCGTCGACGCCCACGACGCTGAGATCGGTCTCACGGCCGCTCGACGCGCCATCGAGGCCCGCGGCCGGGTTAGTGTCGGAGCCGACCCGGTAGTAGTCGACCTGGTCGTGGACCCGTCGATCGCGGTAGGCGACGTCCCGTGGGGCCTGGGGCCCTACCTGCGCGAGGTGCTGCCAGGCGCCGAAGTGATCGCCACAAGAGACGTCACCGCGGAAGAAGTTGCGAAAACCGCAGGTGACCGCACGATTGTGGTCGTGACCCGAGACGCCCACCGCCACACCAGCGCTCGACAACTGGTAACAAACTTAACTAATCTGGGCTTGGACGTCGTGCACGTCGAAACCGGCGTGCCGGGTCCGGACCTGGGCAGCGTCGCCCGCATCGACACCCACGGCGGTTCTCGGGTGAGCCTCCGAGCCGCGGCCGAGCTGATCCTGAAAGGCACGACATGACCACGCCCCAGCCAGGCCGGCACATGGCAGCGGAGATCGCCGCACAGCCGTCGATCTTCTCCTCGCTCTACGCGTCCCGCTCAGCCATCGCCGAGGTAGCCGCCGTAATCCGCGAACGCGCCCCGCGCTTCGTCCTCTTCGCGGCCCGCGGCTCCAGCGACCACGCCGCGATCTACGCCAAGTACCTCACCGAAATCCTGCTGGAGCTCCCCGCAGGCCTGGTCTCCGCCTCGACCACCACGTTGTACGGCGCAGAACCCGACCTCCGCGACGTACTGCTCGTGACGGTGTCGCAGTCGGGCGGTTCCCCCGACCTCCTGGAGGTCACCGCCTCCTACCGCCGCCGAGGCGCCCTGACCGTGGCCGTGACCAACACGTCCTCCTCACCGCTGAACGCGGCAGCCGAACTCTCGGTGGACGTCTCAGCAGGCGTAGAACACGCAGTGGCGGCAACCAAGACCTACTCCGCCACCCTCCTGGCGCTCTACCTCCTCATCGACGCCATCCGAGGCGGCAACGGCGAAGCCGCCGCCTCCCTCGGCGACCTGGCCCAGGTAACCCTCGACGCCAGCACCCCCACCGTCGACGAAGCAGTCCGCCGCTACCGCTTCGTGGACAGGGTCCTCACCACCGGCCGTGGCTACTCCTACGCCACAGCCCTGGAAGCCTCCCTCAAACTCGCCGAAACCTCATACCTCGCAGCCCGCGCCTACAGCGGCGCGGACCTGCTCCACGGCCCAGTGGCAGCCGTCGACGGCGAAACCGCAGTCCTCGCCATCACCTCCCTCGGCAAGGGCGGCGACTCCATCCGCGACGCCCTGGACGTGGTCCACCAACGCGGCGCAGACGTGGTCGCCGTAGGTTCAGCATCAGAAAAGGTGGGCGCCACCCTCTCCATCTCGATCCCCGGGACGGCAGAAGAAGTGGCCCCAGTACTGGAAATCCTCCCCGTCCAACGCCTCGCCCACGGCCTGGCGCTGGCACGCGGCGGCGACCCGGACAGCCCCCGGGGCCTGAACAAGGTCACCAGAACCCTTTAACACCACAAAAAAGCCCGCCCGGAACACTCCGGGCGGGCTTTTTCGCTTTGTGGCGACGGCGAAGCCGAGCTGCTCTTGGCTTGAAACGGGAGATTCCGGTGGGTGGTCCCGTCACGACTCGTGACGGGACCACCCACCCGAACCGCACCACCTGCGCAACGCGCCGCCGCCCAAAGCAACTGGCGTGCCATCAACCCGCCGGTGGCGTGGACAAGGTCCTTGATCAGATTGGCGGGGTCCGGGGCGGAGCCCCGAAATCCCTAAACGGGACCCGACGCACCCAACCCGACCACCCGCACCCCCTACTGCCCAGCGGTGGCATAACCGGCCGGGACAGGCAAAGCAGGCACAGCAGCGTCGAACACCACTCGCCCATCAACCCAAACCTTCTTGGGCCGCAACTCGTCATCCCACCAAACCAGGTCAGCCACAGCCCCAGGCGCCAACCGCCCGAGCCCGGCCTCCCCAATCACCTCAGCCGGAACAATCGTCGCTGATGCCAACGCATCCGCCACCGGCACACCCACCGACACGATGTTCCGAACAGCCCGGTCAAGCGTCAGCGCAGACCCAGCGATGGTCCCCTCAGGCGACCGAGGAACTCCATCCTCGGTGAGCAGCACATCCGCTCCACCCAAGTGGTACCGCCCAGGCGGCATCCCAGCGGCCGCAACAGCATCGGTCACCAGCGCGACCCGAGCCCCGGCAGCGTTGAACACCAGCCGGCAAACATCCGGCCCAACATGCGCGAGGTCCGCGATGAGCCCAAGCGTGAACCGCTCATCGACCAACGCCACCCCGGGCACACCGGGTTCCCGATGTCCCAACGGCCTCTGCGCGTTGAACAGGTGAGTGACCATCCGCGCCCCGGCATCAGCAGCGGCCCGAGTCTGCTCACCGGTGGCATCCGAATGCCCCACGGCGACCAGCACCCCAGCCTCGACCAGCCGGCGCACAGCCTCCAACCCACCAGGCTGCTCAGGCGCCAACGTCACCATCCGCAACGCCCGGCGCAACGTGTCATCGTCGAGCAAAGCCGAAATCTGGTCCGGCCCGGGCTCAACCATGAACGACGGATCGTGCACCCCAGCCCGTTTCGGCGACAGAAACGGGCCCTCGAGATGCACCCCGAGCGGCCGAGCCCCCACCCCGTCCGGCAACGCGGCGGAAGCAGCCAGCACGGCACGTGCCTGCCTCAGCACCACGTCCACTGGCGCGGTGATCAACGTCGGCAAGAACCGGGTCACACCGGTAGAGGGCAAAGCCTCGGCCACGGACCGCATCCCGTCGGCGTCCACCTCGGCGAAGTCGACGCCGACGGCGCCGTTCACCTGGACGTCGACGAGCCCTGGTGTGAGCAGTCCATCGGAGAGGACCTCCGCGCCGGGTGGTGCTTCACCGGTGGTCACCTCGACGATGCGGCCGTCCCTGATCCGCACCGAGGCAGGACCGACGATCGTGCGACCGAGCAAAGCGCGCGGTGCTGCGACAACGGCGTCCAAGATCCCTCCTAGAATGGTCCAGACCATTATGGCGACAACAGGGGTTCCCGTCACGTCTCGTTAAGAGATAACCATCCCACATAACAGTACGTGAATCAGGGCCGTCTGTACCGTCATGCGTCGAAGTTGACCTCCCGTGGCGCATACTGGGCATCAGACATCCGAGGTCTACGACGAGTTGAGGGTGCCGTGGCAGTCACTGATGACGCGATCCTGCGGGTCAAGGAGATGATCGTTTCGGGCGAGCTCAAGCCCGGCGACCGCCTCCCGCGTGAGGCTGACCTGGCCGAACGCCTCGGCCTGTCGCGCAACTCCCTGCGCGAAGCCGTGAAAGCGCTGTCACTCGTTCGAGTGCTCGACGTCCGCCAGGGCGACGGTACCTACGTCTCCTCACTCCGCGCCGACGACCTGCTGGGCGCACTCTCCTTCGTGCTCGATCTGCACCGCGGCGAAGATTCGGTACTCGAAGTTCTCCAGGTCCGCCGCATCCTCGAGCCCGCCGCCGCCGCGATGGCCGCCCAGCGCATCGACCCGGACGAGGTCATCAAGCTCCGCGCCCTCTGCGACGCCGCCGAGTCCGCCAAGTCCGTAGAAGAACTGGTCGAACACGACCTGGACTTCCACCGCGCCATCGCCCAGTGCTCCGGCAACGCCTATCTGGCCCAACTGCTCGACACCCTGGCCGGCCCGACCGTCCGCGTCCGCATCTGGCGCGGCATCACCCAGTCCAACGCCGTGGACCGCACGGTCGCCGAGCACCGCGCCATCGTCGACGCCCTCGCCGCCCACCAGCCAGAACTCGCGCGCAGCTGGTCGACGGTGCACGTGGCCGGCGTCGAGCAGTGGCTCTCCGACCTGGCCTGACCGGTGTCGTACTTCGACATCCAGGGCTACGAACCCCAGTGGCTCAACGGCTTGTCATCGATCGCCACGGCTCACGGCCCACGGCTCTGACAGGCCACCACCTGCAGCACGCCTGCCTGCTGGTTCGGGCGTCTGCAAGTACCACCAACTCTTGATCGAATCGCCTGCAACCGCACCCAACCTGTTCGACGATCGCCGAACAGGTTGGGTGTAGATATGTGCCTGTTGATGTTGAGCTGGTGGTACTTGCAGACGGCATCAGCTGCGGACCAGTCAGACCTGGCGTAGCTGCTCCAGCACCGCACGCACCGCGGGCTGCCCGTCCGCCCGATGCCGCACCACAGCCGAAACAGTCCGGAACACCTGCTGCGTCAACGGCCGCAACGCCACCCCGGGCCGCCGAGCCACGGACGGCACCAACGCGACCCCGAGACCGGCCTCGACCAGCCCGCACATCACTCCGAAGTCGTCGCAGTAGGCCTGCGCACGCGGTACGAACCCGGCGGCGCCGCACGCCCGTTGGGTCAGCTCGTGGCACGACGCGTCGGTGCGCGGCATGATCCACGGCCGGTCGGCCAGCACCGCCAGATCCACCGAATCCTGCTGCACCAACGGATCGCTCAACGGCAGCGCCACGTTCACGGGCTCCACGAACAGCTCGTGCGACTCGCACGAAGTAGGCAACGAGCGCGGCATGATGTTGTACGAGTGGATCACTGCGATGTCGATGTCCCCGCGCCGCAACGCGGGCAGCGACGCCTCCGGTTCCATCTCGTGCACGAACAGCTCCACATCGGACCCGTGCGCCGAGCGCAGCACCTGGATCACCCGTGGCAACAGGGCGGCGATCGACACGAACGCCCCTACACGCACCACGCCGGACACGGAGGTCCGCAGCGAAGCGAGATCTGCCTCGGCCGCGGCCAGTTGGTCCAGGACCAGCTGCGTGTGAGCGGCCAGCACGTGTCCGGCACGGGTCAAAACCAACTTCCGCCCCTCCCGTTCGACCAGGGGCACGCCTGCCTCGCGTTCCAGGGCCGCGAGCTGCTGGGAGACAGCCGGAGAGGTCACGTGCAGGGCCTCCGCGGCCGCGGTGACCGTGCCGTGAACCGACAGAGCGTGGAGCAATCTCAACCGCCGTACGTCCAACACAAAGCTCAGCTTAACGTTCCGAGCAGAACTTCTAACTGGAACTTTGTGAAGACTAGAGCCACGCTGGAGTCATGTTCGGACGAGTGCTGGTAGCGATGGTCACCCCGTTCACCCCCGACGGTGACCTGGACCTCAAGGGTGCGCAGGAGCTGGCGGCGCACCTCGTCGGCAAACAAGGCGTGGACGGGCTGGTCGTCAACGGCACGACCGGCGAGGCGCCGACCACGACCGATGCCGAGAAGGCGCAGGTCATCAAGGCCGTGGCGGAAGCCGTCGGCGACCGGACCCAGATCCTCGCGGGCGTCGGCACCAACTCCACCCGCCACACCATCGAGCTCGCCCACAGCGCCGAGCAGCACGGCGCGGACGGCCTGCTCGTCGTGACGCCGTACTACAGCAAGCCCACGCAGGAGGGCGTCGAGAACCACTTCCGGCAGGTGGCCGACGCGTCCGGCCTGCCCGCGCTGCTCTACGACATCCCCGGCCGCACGGCCACGGCGATCGAGACGGAGACGCTGCTCAGGCTGTCCGAGCACCCGCGCATCGTGGGCGTGAAGGACTGCAAGGTCGACCTGCTGGCGACCGCCCGCGTCATCGCCGAGACCGGCCTCGACTTCTACTCCGGCAACGACGAGCTGATCCTGCCGCTGTACTCGATCGGCGGCGTCGGCACGGTCAGCACCGTCGGGCACGTCGTCGGCAACGAGATCAAGGCGATGCTCGACGCCTACGACGAGGGCGACAACAAGGAAGCCCTGCGCCGCCACCAGGCCCTGCTGCCGGTGATCACCGCGATCATGACCCGCGAGCCCGGCGCCGTGGCGGTCAAGGCCGCGCTCAACCTGCTCGGACTCCCGGCAGGCCCGGTCCGCGAGCCGCTCGCCGAGGCCACGCCGAAGCTGATCAACGAACTGAAGGCGCTCTTCGT
>NZ_JAXAVW010000062.1:0-27694 GCF_033949945.1 Lentzea miocenica | reverse complement strand
ACGCAACAGGCGTGCCATCAACCCGCGTGTGGCGTGGGGCTGGTCTTTGATCAGATTGGCGGGGTCCGGGGCGGAGCCCCGAAATCCCTAAAACGCAACCCACCCCAGGCAACGCAACCACAAGCCACCCACAGGCCAATCAGGAAGACAACGTCCGAACCCGCCGAGTCGCCTCAGCCCGAGCCCCCAGCTCCCCATCCCCAGGAAAATCCACCCGAACCAAACACAACCCATGAGCCGGAGCCACGGCCACCCCACTGGCCCGCCCCGTCAACGCCAACAACGACGAAGGCCACCCAACAGGCTTCCGCCCCTCCCCAACAGCCAGCAACGCCCCGATCAGCGACCGAACCATCGAGTGGCAGAACGCATCCGCCGACACGAACGCCGTGATCACCCCATCCACCGAAGACCGCACCAGCTTAAGCCGCTGCAACTCCCGGATGGTCGTAGCCCCGTCCCGCCGCTTGCAAAAAGCACAAAAATCGTGCTCCCCCAACAACAACTCAGCAGCAACGTTCATCGCCGAAACGTCCAGAGGACGCGGCCAAGCAAGAGTGTCCAACCGCCGCAACGGATGCGCCCCAGAATCAGCATCCGTAACCCGGTACTCGTAGTGCCGCCGCAACGCAGAAAACCGAGCATCAAAGGCGACAGGCACAACACGCGCAGAAAACACCCGTACATCCGTGGGCAACGCCCGGGCCAGCCGACGAGGCAGCCCTGCGACATCCACAGTGGACGGCAAATCGACGTGAGCGACCTGCCCGGAGGCGTGCACACCGGCATCGGTCCGCCCAGCCACCGTCAGCACGACGTCCTCGCGCAACACCATCGACAAGGTGTCCTCGAGAACGCCACAAACAGTCCGCCGTGAGGGCTGCCGAGCCCACCCGGAGAACTCGGTCCCGTCATACCCCAGGTCCAACCGCACACGAACGAGCCCGCCGCCCCCGGAACCGGGAACGACGGGCTCGTCAGCAGACGTACTGCTCAGGACTTGTCCTTGTCAGACGCCTCAGCAGCCTCGTCCTTGGCCTCTTCGGCCTCAACGGCCTCAGCGGTCGGCTCGCCGTCAACCTCGACAGCGTCCTCGGCCTTGGTCTCGTCAGCCTCGACGACCGGAGCCTCAGCGGCAGCCGGCTTCTCGTCCTTGGCGAACTTGGTCTTGCGCGCAGCCTCGGCCTCCGTGGAGACGAGCTTCTGCTGCACCAGCTCGATGATGGCCATGGGGGCGTTGTCGCCCTTGCGCGCCAGCGTCTTGGTGATGCGGGTGTAGCCACCGGAACGGTCGCTGAAGAACGGACCGATCTCGGCGATCAGCTTGTGCACGACGTCCTTGTCGCGGATCACCTTCATGATCTCGCGACGGTTGTGCAGGTCGCCGGCCTTGGCCTTGGAGATGATCTTCTCGGCGTACGGACGCAGCCGCTTCGCCTTGGCCTCAGTGGTCTTGATCCGGCCGTGCTGGAACAGCGCCGTCGCCAGGTTGGCGAGCAGCAGCCGCTCGTGCGCCGGAGACCCACCGAGCCGGGGGCCCTTGGTAGGGGTGGGCATCGCTTGCTCCTGTAGTTACTAAAAGAGATCCTCTAGCTCTGAATCAGAGCGTCAGAGCTGCTCGGTCTCCGCGTAGTCCTGACCGTCGTCGTGAGGGTCCAGACCGCTGCCTGCACCCCAACCGGCGTCGCCGGAGTGGTAGTCGGCGGCGGCGGCGGACGGGTCGAACCCAGGAGGCGAGTCCTTGAGCGCGAGGCCGAGGCCGACGAGCTTCATCTTGACCTCGTCGATCGACTTCGCACCGAAGTTGCGGATGTCCAGCAGGTCCGCCTCGCTGCGCGACACGAGCTCGCCGACGGTGTGGATGCCTTCCCGCTTCAAGCAGTTGTAGGAACGGACCGTGAGGTCCAGATCCTCAATAGGCATCGCGAACGCGGCGATGGTGTCAGCCTCGGCCGGCGACGGGCCGATCTCGATGCCCTCGGCGTCGATGTTCAGCTCGCGAGCGAGGCCGAACAGCTCAACCAGGGTCTTACCCGCGGAGGCAACCGCGTCCCTCGGAGTGATCGAGGGCTTGGTCTCCACGTCGAGGATCAGCTTGTCGAAGTCCGTGCGCTGCTCGACACGCGTTGCCTCGACCTTGTACGTCACCTTGAGAACCGGCGAGTAGATCGAGTCAACGGGAATGCGGCCGATCTCGGCACCAGCCTGCTTGTTCTGGACGGCCGGAACGTAGCCGCGACCGCGCTCGACGACGAGCTCGATCTCCAGCTTGCCCTTGCCGTTCAGGGTCGCGATGTGCAGGTCGGGGTTGTGCACGGTGACACCGGCCGGAGGCACGATGTCGCCCGCGGTCACCACACCGGGGCCCTGCTTGCGCAGGTACATGGTCACCGGCTCGTCCTCTTCGGACGAGACGACGAGCTCCTTGAGGTTCAGGATGACGTCGGTGACGTCCTCCTTCACCCCGGGAACCGTGGTGAACTCGTGCAGCACGCCGTCGATGCGGATGCTCGTGACAGCAGCACCGGGGATCGACGAGAGCAGCGTGCGGCGGATCGAGTTGCCGAGCGTGTAACCGAAGCCCGGCTCCAGCGGTTCGATGACGAACCGGGAACGGGTCTCGGAGACCGCTTCCTCGCCGAGCGAGGGGCGCTGGGAAATCAGCACTGGGTTCTTCCTTCCTACAACGACGCCCGCTATTTGACGCCGTCAACAACAGCCAGCCACGAGGACCGGCAAACGCACTCGGCACACCCTTCGCGCCGATGCGGGACCCGACCCGAGCGACTGTCCACAAGGGACAGCCGCTCGGAGAGGATCACTTCGAGTAGAGCTCGACGATGAGCTGCTCGGTGACAGGCGTGTCGATCTGCGCGCGCTCGGGCAGCTGGTGCACGAGGATGCGCAGGTTCGAGGAGACGACCTGCAGCCAAGCGGGAATCGGGCGGTCACCGAAGGACGCGCGCGCAGCCTCGAAGGGCAGCGTCGGCATGGACTTCGGCTTCACGTCGATGATGTCGAACTTCGACACCTGGTAGCTCGGGATGTTCACCTTGTGGCCGTTGACCAGGAAGTGACCGTGAGCAACCAGCTGACGAGCCTGGCGACGCGTGCGGGCGAGGCCCGCGCGGTACACCACGTTGTCGAGGCGAGCCTCGAGGATCTGGAGCAGGTTCTCGCCGGTCTTGCCGGGGCGACGAACCGCTTCCTTGTAGTAGCGGACGAACTGCTTCTCGAGGACGCCGTAGGTGTAGCGAGCCTTCTGCTTCTCCTGGAGCTGCAGCAGGTACTCGGACTCCTTGACCCGGCCACGGCCGTGCTGGCCGGGCGGGTACGGACGGCGCTCGAACGCCTGGTCCCCACCAACGAGGTCGACCTTCAGGCGGCGCGAGATACGCGTCGCAGGTCCCGTGTAACGAGCCATTAGTTCTTACTCCTCCCCGTGCCTCAGACCCGGCGCCGCTTGGGCGGGCGGCAGCCGTTGTGGGGCTGCGGGGTCACGTCCTGGATGGTGCCGACCTCGAGACCGGCGGCCTGCAGCGAACGGATCGCGGTCTCACGGCCGGAGCCGGGTCCCTTGACGAACACGTCCACCTTGCGCATGCCGTGCTCGGCAGCCTTGCGGGCGGCGTTCTCGGCAGCCATCTGCGCCGCGAACGGCGTCGACTTGCGCGAGCCCTTGAAGCCCACGTGGCCTGCGGACGCCCAGCTGATCACGTTGCCCAGCGGGTCCGTGATGGACACGATGGTGTTGTTGAACGTGCTCTTGATGTGCGCCTGGCCGTGCGAGACGTTCTTCTTTTCCTTGCGCCGGACTTTCTTGACCCCGGCGCCCGTGCGGGACTTGGGTGGCAAAACGAACTCCTAAGTTGAGGACAACAGACCCGAGGTCTTACTTCTTGCCGGCCTTCTTCTTGCCGGCCACGGTCTTCTTCGGACCCTTGCGGGTACGGGCGTTCGTCTTGGTGCGCTGTCCGCGAACGGGCAGGCCACGACGGTGCCGAAGACCTTCGTAGCAACCGATCTCCATCTTGCGACGGATGTCGGCCGCGACCTCACGGCGAAGGTCACCCTCGACCTTGTAGTTCGTCTCGATGTGGTCCCGCAGCTTGGCGAGGTCGTCGTCCGTCAGATCCTTCACCCGGAGGTCCGGGGAGATCTCCGTGGCGGCGAGCAGCTCCTTGGAGCGCGTACGACCGATGCCGAAGATGTAGGTGAGCGCGATCTCCATCCGCTTTTCGCGGGGGAGGTCGACGCCAGCGAGTCGTGCCATGTGGCGGTTAACTCCTGTCGATTACTTCCAGGTCTGCTCCTCGTCCAGTTCCGGTGACTGACTCGCTGTGTGTCGTTCCGGCTGCTCTCACAGCCGGTGTCCCGGCCCCGGCCTGGAATCCGGGGGTGTCCGCACGCTGGTAGCCCTGCGTGCGGCAGGTACGAGGAGGCTTCTCGTTACTGCGTCATCGAAGATCTCGACGGGCGCGTGGTGGAGCTGCTCAGCCCTGGCGCTGCTTGTGGCGCAGGTTCTCGCAGATCACCATGACCCGGCCGTGACGGCGGATCACCTTGCACTTGTCGCAGATCTTCTTGACGCTCGGCTGAACCTTCACGCCTGAGATCTCCTGCTATTGGAGGTCACTTGTAGCGGTAGACGATGCGCCCGCGGGACAGGTCGTAGGGCGAGAGCTCCACGACAACCCGGTCCTCAGGGAGGATGCGGATGTAGTGCTGTCGCATCTTGCCGCTGATGTGCGCGAGCACCTTGTGACCGTTCTCCAACTCGACCCTGAACATCGCGTTGGGGAGCGGCTCGACTACGCGGCCCTCGACCTCAATGGCCCCGTCCTTCTTGCCCATGTCCTCCGCGTTTCGTGACGGTGGTAATAACCTTTGGACGCGCGCCAGCCCGGTTCGATCTCACCTGCGAGGGCATGACTGAACCGGCGCGACGGATGCGCCACCTGACAAGTGTACGCAGTTCACTCCGTCAACCCAAATCGGGTCCGATCTGGCCCGCTGTCGGGCTGCGCGGCCCGCTCCAGCACCGGCCGGAGCTTCGCGATGCTGTTGATCTCCGACTCGTGCGTGCCCAGCACCGATCTGAGGACGCGCAGCCGCTGCGCCGCGATCCTGGTGCCGTACCCGGTCTCGTCAGAACACCTCTGAGCTGCGTTGTTGAGCGCGCGGTCGCCTGACCCGACGCCGTAGCTCTCCGGACTCGGGTCCCCCGGCCCGCGCTGGGTGAACCCGACGCGGTCGAGGCAGTTCAGCAGTGTCGCGCCGGTGGACCGCGTCTCCGCGGCTTCCGGACCCGACTGGAGCCGAACCTCCCACTCGCGGACGATCGTGTCGTGCAGTGCCGTGATGCGGCTCACGGCGTCGATGTACTCCCAGGGCACGGCTGCCCGCGTTCGACCCCCGCAGCCACCGTCGACCGGAGGCGGCGGGCTGACGAAGTTGGGACGGTGGACGTTGAGGTCGGAGAACGGCGGTTCGCACTGTTCGACCGCCGCGATGGTGTCGGCCAGGAAGAGCTGATCGGCGATTCTCGTCGCCGGCACGTCCTGGTAGGTGAAGTCGGTGGCCGGCTTAGAGGCAGCACAGCCCGTGGTGGAGATCAGAAGCGCGGACAGGACGAAACGGGTTACCCCCACAATGCCCCCAAGCATTGGACTCGTTCGTCACCTCGACCGTATCGGCCGTGACAAACGAAATAGCCCCGTTCACCGCAGGGCGAACGGGGCTATGTCCAGAAAACGTTGGGGCGCAGTGCTTTTGAGGCTCAGTCTTCCTCGGGTGCGGTGAGCACCCATGGACCGTCCTCGGTGATCGCGACGCTGTGCTCCCAGTGCGCGGCACGGGTGCCGTCGAGCGTGATGACGGTCCAGCCGTCCTCCAGCTCCTGGGAGTCGTCCGTGCCGAGCGTCAGCATCGGCTCGATCGCGATGGCCATGCCGACCTTGAGCTTCGGCCCCTTGCCGGGCTTGCCGTAGTTCGGCAGGAACGGGTCCATGTGCATCTTGGACCCGATGCCGTGGCCGCCGTAGTCCGCGACGATCCCGTACTCGATGCCGTCGCGCTCGCCCGACTCGATGGCCGAGGACTCGATGGCGAACGAGATGTCCGTGAGCCGCCCGCCGGGCACAGCGGCCTCGATGCCCGCGAGCATCGACAGCCGGGTCGCCTCGGACAGCCTGTGGTCCGCGGGCGACAGCTCGCCGACGCCGACGGTGACCGCCGAGTCGCCGTGCCAGTCGTCGAGGATCGCACCGCAGTCGATCGAGATCAGGTCGCCCTCGGCCAGCACCTGCTTGCGGCTGGGAATCCCGTGGACGATCTGCTCGTTCACCGACGCGCAGATGCTCGCCGGGAAACCGTGGTAGCCCTTGAACGACGGGATGGCGCCGGCGTCCCTGATGGTCTGCTCGGCGATCTCGTCGAGGTCCCAAGTGGACACACCGGGCTTGACCGCGTCCACCACGTTCTTGAGGGCGCGCGCGACGACCAGGCCGGAGGCGCGCATCGCCTCCAGCTGGCCGCGGGTCTTGATCTCGATCATGCGTTCACTGCCTGAAGTACCTGAAACGACAGCGCGAAGCCGGTTGAGCAGTCCACCAACACTCACTTCTCAGCGCGCAGCGAGTGCAGCGCGGCGAGGGCACGCTCACTGATCTCGTCGATCTCGCCGACCGCGTCGATGGAGATGACCTTGTCCGCGTAGTGGTCGAGCAGCGGCGCGGTCTCCGTGCGGTAGACCTGCTGCCGGTGCCGGATGACCTCTTCCTTGTCATCCGTGCGCCCGCGCGCCAGCAACCGCTCGACCACGACGTCCTCGTCGACCCGGAACTCGAGCACGGCGTCGAGGTCGTGCCCCGCCGCCGCCAGCATCTCGCCGAGCACCTTGGCCTGCGCGGTGTTGCGGGGGAACCCGTCGAGCAGGAACCCGTGGTCCGCGTCCGAGTCGGCCAAGCGCTTGCGCACCATCTCGTTCGTGATGGAGTCAGGCACCAGCGCGCCCTCGTCGAGAATGCTCTGCACCTCGAGCCCGAGCTCGGTCTGGTTGCTGATGTGTGACCGGAAGAGGTCGCCCGTCGAGATGTGCGGCACGCCGAGCTTGCGGCTCAACACTTCAGCCTGAGTGCCCTTGCCCGCACCCGGCGGGCCAACGAGAACGAGTCGCATCTAGCGGAGGAACCCTTCGTAATTGCGCTGCATGAGCTGGCTCTCGATCTGCTTCACGGTGTCGAGACCGACACCGACCATGATCAGAACCGCGGTGCCGCCGAACGGGAAGTTCTGGTTCTGGCCGTCACCGGTCAGGTCCAGGAACAGGTTCGGCAGGATCGCCACGATGCCGAGGTAGAGCGAACCGGGAAGCGTGATGCGACCCAGCACGAACTTGAGGTACTCGGCGGTCGGGCGACCAGGACGGATGCCGGGGATGAAGCCACCGAACTTCTTCATCTCGTCAGCACGCTCGTCCGGGTTGAACGTGATGCCGACGTAGAAGTACGTGAAGAAGACGATCAGCAGGAAGTACGACGCGATGTGCACCCAGCTCGACTGCTTGACCAGGTACGTCTGGACGAACGTCGAGAACCAGTTCGGCTCCGTGGAGGAACCCTGGGTGAGCCGCACGACCAGGTCCGGCAGGTAGAGCAGCGACGAGGCGAAGATGACCGGGATGACGCCGGCCTGGTTCACCTTGAGAGGAAGGTACGTCGACGTGCCGCCGTACATGCGACGGCCGATCATGCGCTTGGCGTACTGCACCGGGATGCGACGCTGGGCCTGCTCGACGTAGATGACGCTCGCGATGATGACGAGAGCGGCGACGCACACGAGGGTGAAGGTGACGGCGCTCTTGTCGAGGATGTTCTTGCCCTCGGCCGGAATGCGGGCGGCGATACCGGTGAAGATCAGCAACGACATGCCGTTGCCGATGCCCTTCTCGGTGATCAGCTCACCCAGCCACATGATGACCGAGGTACCGGCGGTCATGGTGATGACCAGCACGATGAGGGTGAAGATGCTGTCCTTGTTCGGGATCACATCCTGGTCGCACTCACCGAACAGCTGCCCACGCACCGCCAGGGCCACGAGACCGGTCGACTGCAGGATCGCCAGCCCGATGGTCAGGTACCGCGTGTACTGGGTCAGCTTGCCCTGACCAGCCTGCCCTTCCTTCTTCAACTGCTCGAACCGCGGGATGACCACGGTCAGCAGCTGAATGATGATGCTCGCGGTGATGTACGGCATGATGCCCAGCGCGAACACCGACAAGTTGAGCAGTGCACCACCGCTGAACAGGTTGATCAGCGAGTAGATGTTCTGACCTTCAAGCTGTTCAGCACACGCCCGCACGTTCTTGAAGGACACGCCCGGCGCGGGCATGGTCGCTCCAAGCCGGTACACAATGATGATCCCGAGCGTGAACAGGATCTTCTTGCGTAGATCCGGCGTCGCGAGAGCCGAGCGGAATGCGCCGAGCACGCGAACCTCCTGAGCGTTGCCGACCCCCAGGGACCGGCACATGCGGTAGTTGGCAGGCCGAGGTAGGTAGCCACGACCAAGCAACCCGGAGGACATCCGGGTTCAGCCCGCGACTCTAACAGTCCTCAACGACCCCACCGTACCCAGTGGCCAATCACAGGTTAGAACCGGTTGATCACTCACCACACCACTGGGCCATCCGGTCGAATCACGCCCCCGAATCCGTGCTACGAGCAGCGATTACGCCGAGCGCGAACGTTTGCACCCACCCCGAAGTTCCCGCAGAAATACCCGCGAAGCGAACCCACGCCGATGCCGCAGGCGAACCCGCGCCGATGCCGCAGGCGAGGCGACCCAAAGGCGAAGCCGAGGCGCTCTTGGCTTGAAACAGCGCTCCGGGTGGGGTCCCGTCACGAGTCGTGCCTCAGCACTTGCTGCACCTGAGGAGGGGTGTCAAACGGACACGCCTTTCGTCCGTTTGACACCCCTCCTCAGGTGTGGCTCGCTCTGGCTCGACTTGGGACGGGACCCCACCCGGACCGCACCACCTACGCAACGCCACTCCGCCCAAAGCAACAGGCGTGCCATCAACCCACGCACGGCGGAGGACTCCCCAGATCAGATTGGCGGGGGCTGGGGGCAGCGCCCCAGGGGGAAGCACTCAAGGTGACCCGCCAACGCAACGGAACCACCTACGGACCCCGCGCGACCCAAGAAACGCCAAAGGGCCCCGAGGCGAAGCCTCAGGGCCCTTCAGACAGATCTGACGCGAGACGTCAGGACGCCACGGTGGAAGACCCACCAGCAGCAGCCAACTTCTCCACAGCGGTCTTGGAGAACTTGTCAGCCGTGACATCCAGCTTGACGCTGACATCGCCGTCGCCGAGCACCTTGACGAGCGAGCCCTTGCGGACCAGCCCGGCCAGCACCAGCGCGGGAACGTCCACCGAGCCGCCCTCCGGGAAGGAGGCAGCGATGGCGGAGACGTTCACGACCTGGTACTCGGTGCGGAACGGGTTCTTGAAGCCCTTGAGCTTCGGGAGCCGCATGTGCAGCGGCATCTGGCCACCTTCGAAGCGCGGCGAGACGTTCTTGCGAGCGCCCGTGCCCTTCGTACCGCGGCCGGCGGTCTTGCCCTTGGAGCCTTCACCACGACCAACGCGGGTCTTGGCGGTCTTGGCGCCGGGGGCGGGACGCAGGTCGTGAATCTTGATGGTCACGACTGGACCTCCTCAACACTCACCAGGTGGCGCACGGCGTGGATCAGGCCGAGAACCTGGGGGGTGTCCTCACGCACGACCGACTGACGGATCTTGCGCAGCCCGAGGGTGCGCATCGACTCGCGGTGGTTGTGCTTGGTACCGATGGTGCTCCGGACCTGGGTGATCTTCAGCTGAGCCATGATCACACCCCCTGGCCCGCGCGAGCGCGGATCATGCCGGCGGGAGCCACGTCCTCGAGGGGCAGGCCACGACGGGCCGCGACCTCTTCGGGACGCTGCAGGCCCTTGAGGGCCGCCACGGTCGCGTGCACGATGTTGATCGCGTTGTCGGAGCCGAGCGACTTCGACAGCACGTCGTGCACGCCGGCGCACTCGAGGACGGCGCGGACAGCGCCACCCGCGATGACACCGGTACCGGCCGAGGCCGGACGCAGCAGAACCACACCAGCGGCCTTCTCACCCTGGACCGGGTGGGGGATGGTGCCGGCGATGCGAGGCACGCGGAAGAAGTTCTTCTTCGCTTCCTCGACACCCTTGGCGATGGCCGCGGGAACTTCCTTGGCCTTGCCGTAACCGACGCCGACCATGCCGTCGCCGTCACCCACCACGACGAGCGCGGTGAAGCTGAAGCGACGACCACCCTTGACCACCTTGGAGACGCGGTTGATCGCAACCACGCGCTCGAGGTGGGGGGTCTTCTCCTGGGCCGCGCCGCCGCGGCCGCCGTCACGACGGTCGCGGCGCTCTCCGCGCTCGCCCCCGCCGCCTTCGCGACGCGTACGTCCTGGCATCAGGCGTCCCTCTCAATTCCGGTGATGATCATTGTCAGAACTCCAGCCCCGCCTCGCGAGCGGCGTCAGCCAGAGCAGCGATCCGGCCGTGGTACGCGTTGCCACCGCGGTCGAACACGACCGCCGTGATACCGGCGTCCTTGGCGCGGGCCGCGGCCAGCTGGCCGACCTTGGCCGCACGGGCCTTCTTGTCGCCGTCCAGGGCACGGACGTCGGCCTCCATGGAGGAAGCGGACGCGATCGTGTGGCCCTTGAGGTCGTCGATCACCTGAACGGTGATGTGCTTCGACGACCGGTGCACGACCAGGCGCGGACGCTCGGCGGTTCCGTTGACCTTCTTGCGGAGGCGGAAGTGGCGACGGGCCTTCGCAACACGACGCCTGGTGGAGATGTCCTTGCCCACCGGCTTGCGCTTCGTAACAGTCGACTCGCTCATGTCACTTACCCGTCTTTCCGACCTTGCGGCGGATCTTCTCGCCCGAGTACCGCACACCCTTGCCCTTGTACGGGTCGGGCTTGCGCAGCTTGCGGATGTTGGCGGCAACCTCACCGACCAGCTGCTTGTCGATACCGGAGACGGAGAACCGGGTCGGGGTCTCCACCGCGAAGGTGATGCCCGCGGGGGCCTCGACCTTGACGGGGTGGGAGTAACCGAGCGCGAACTCGAGCTCAGAGCCCTTGAGCGCGACGCGGTAACCGACGCCGTGGATCTCCATCTTCTTTTCGTAACCCTGGGTCACCCCGACGACCATGTTGTGCACGAGCGTGCGCGACAGGCCGTGGAGCGCGCGGTTGCGGCGCTCGTCGTTCGGGCGCTTGACCTCGAGAGTGCCGTCGTCGGCCTTCTCCACGATGATCGGCTCAGCGAGCGTGAGCGTCAGGAGGCCCTTGGGGCCCTTGACGCTGACGTCCTGGCCGGCGATGTTCACGTCGACCCCGGAGGGGACAATGATCGGCTGCTTACCGATGCGCGACATGTCTACTCCCCCTTACCAAACGTAGGCGAGGACTTCTCCGCCCACGCCTGCCTTGTTGGCCTGACGGTCGGTCATGAGACCGCCAGAGGTCGAAATGATCGCCACACCGAGGCCACCGAGAACTCGGGGCAGACCGGTGGACTTCGCGTACACGCGCAGGCCGGGCTTCGACACGCGGCGGAGGCCGGCGATGCTGCGCTCCCGGTTCGGGCCGTACTTCAGCTCGACGACGAGGTTCTTCGCGACCTCGCCCTCCTCGTCGCGGTACGAGGCGATGTAGCCCTCGCGCTTGAGGATCTCGGCGATGTTGGCCTTCAGCTTCGAGTGCGGCATCACGACCTTGTCGTGGTAAGCCGAGTTCGCGTTGCGCAGACGAGTGAGCATGTCTGCGATCGGGTCGGTCATCGTCATGGTGACCTGGTCAACCTTTCTCGCTGCGGTTCACCGGCTCAGGGTCCAGACCCGCCCTCCCCCGATGATCGAACACAGGGGGAGGGACAGGACGGTCGTGTGCGGGCCTACAGCGAAGTAGTGGAGCTTTGAATTACCAGCTGGACTTGCTCACGCCAGGCAGCTCACCGCGGTGAGCCATCTCGCGCAGGCAGATCCGGCAGAGGCCGAACTTGCGGAACACCGCGTGGGGGCGGCCGCAACGCTGGCACCGGGTGTAACCCCGGACCTTGAACTTCGGCTTCTTCGCGGCCTTGTTGATCAACGCCTTCTTGGCCATCGACTCAGTTCTCCTTGAACGGGAAGCCCAGGTGCTTCAGCAGCGCCCGGCCCTCCTCGTCGTTCGTGGCGGTGGTGACGACGGTGATGTCCATGCCGCGAGGCCGGTCGATAGCGTCCGGGTCGATCTCGTGGAACATCGACTGCTCGTTCAGACCGAACGTGTAGTTGCCGTTGCCGTCGAACTGCTTGCCCGAGAGACCGCGGAAGTCGCGGATACGGGGCAGCGCGATCGTCAGCAGGCGGTCCAGGAACTCCCACATGCGGTCGCCGCGCAGCGTGACGCGCGCACCGATCGGCATGCCCTCGCGGAGCTTGAACTGCGCGATCGACTTGCGGGCCTTGCGGACCTCGGGGCGCTGGCCGGTGATGATCGAGAGGTCCTTGACGGCACCCTCGATCAGCTTGCCGTCACGGGCGGCGTCGCCGACACCCATGTTGACGACGACCTTCACGACGCCCGGGATCTGCATCACGTTGGCGAAGTCGAACTGCTTCTGCAGCTCGGCCTTCACCTCGTCGCGGTAACGCGTCTTGAGCCGCGGGATGATCTTCTCTGCGGTAGTCATGATCAGATGTCCTTCCCGTTACGACGGGAAATGCGGACCCGCTTGCCCTCGTCGTTCGTCCGGTAACCAACACGGGTCGGCTTGCCGTCCGAGTCGACCACCATCACGTTGGAGACGTTGATCGGGGCTTCCTGGGTCACGATGCCACCAGACTGCGCGCCCCGCTGGGTCTGCGTGATCTTGGTGTGCTTCTTGATCCGGTTGACGCCCTCGACCAGGACCTTGCCGTTCTCCGGGTAGGCCTGGATGACCTTGCCCTTGGCGCCCTTGTCCTTGCCGGCGATTACGACGACCGTGTCGCCCTTCTTCACCTTCATGGTCAGAGCACCTCCGGAGCCAGCGAGATGATCTTCATGAACTTCTTGTCGCGCAGCTCGCGGCCGACCGGGCCGAAGATGCGGGTGCCCCGCGGCTCGTTGTCGGGCTTGATGAGCACGGCGGCGTTCTCGTCGAAGCGGATGTACGAGCCATCCGGACGACGACGCTCCTTGACGGTGCGGACGATGACCGCCTTGACGACATCGCCCTTCTTGACGCCGGCACCGGGGATCGCGTCCTTGACGGTCGCGACGATGATGTCACCGATGCCCGCGTAGCGACGGCCTGAGCCACCGAGAACACGGATGCAAAGGATCTCCTTCGCACCAGTGTTGTCGGCGACACGAAGCCGCGACTCCTGCTGGATCACTTACTTGCTCCTGACCATTCCTGGCCCGCCGGATTTCCGACCCGACGGGCTCGGTCTGTCTACGGTGTTCAATCCCCTTGGGGACTTACTTGGCCTTCTCGAGGATCTCGACGAGCCGCCAGCGCTTGGTCGCCGACAGAGGCCGGGTCTCCATGAGCAGGACGCGGTCGCCGACGCCAGCCGCGTTCTCCTCGTCGTGCACCTTCACCTTGGTGGTGGAGCGCATGATCTTGGAGTAACGCGGGTGCTTCTTGCGGTCCTCGAGCGCAACCACGATCGTCTTGTCCATCTTGTCGGACACGACGAGGCCCTCGCGGACCTTGCGGTCGTTGCGCTTCTCGGTCTGGACTTCGTTGCTTTCGGTCATGCCGCACCCTCACCAGTGGATTCCGGCGAAACGGAGAGCCCGAGCTCCCGCTCCCGCATCACGGTGTAGATCCGGGCAATCTCGTGCCGGACCGTGCGCAGCCGCCGGTTGTTGTCGAGCTGGCCCGTGGCCATCTGGAAACGAAGGTTGAAGAGCTCTTCCTTCGATTCCTTCAGACGCAGCACGAGCTCTTCCTCGGTGAGCTCACGCAGCTCGGAAGCGGTGGTACCCGCTGCCATCAGAACTCACCACCCTCACGCGTAACGATGCGGCACTTCATCGGGAGCTTGTGGATCGCGCGGCGAAGAGCCTCGCGGGCCACCTGCTCGTTCGGGAAGGCCATCTCGAAGAGGACGCGACCCGGCTTGACGTTCGCGACCCACCACTCCGGCGAACCCTTACCGGAACCCATGCGGGTCTCGGCCGGCTTCTTCGTCAGCGGACGGTCCGGGAAGATGTTGATCCAGACCTTGCCGCCACGACGGATGTGGCGCGTGATGGCGATACGAGCGGACTCGATCTGCCTGTTGGTGACGTAGGCGGGCTCGAGAGCCTGGATGCCGTACTCACCGAAGGTGACCTTCGTGCCGCCCTTGGCAGCACCCGACCGCTTGGGGTGGTGCTGCTTGCGGTGCTTGACCCTGCGCGGGATGAGCATGACTCAGCTCTCCGTCTTCTCTGCAGCAGCCGGAGCCTCGGCCGACGCGGAAGCGTCAGCTGCGGCACGACCGGCCTCGGTGCTCGTCGCGGTGGTGCCGCTGGCACCGGAGCGACGGGCCCGGTTCGGACGCTCGCCACGGTCGCGGCGCGGGGCGCGGTCGGCCTGAGCCGGGGCCGCGTCGAGCGCGCGCTTGGCCGAGATGCCACCGACGATGTCGCCCTTGTAGATCCACACCTTCACGCCGATACGGCCGAACGTGGTGCGGGCCTCGAAGAAGCCGTAGTCGATGTTGGCGCGGAGCGTGTGCAGCGGCACGCGGCCGTCGCGGTAGTGCTCCGAGCGGGACATCTCGGCGCCGCCGAGGCGACCGCCGCACTGCACGCGGATGCCCTTGACCTGCGGCGAACGCATGGCCGACTGAATGGCCTTGCGCATCGCGCGCCGGAAGGCGACGCGGTTGGACAGCTGCTCGGCGACACCCTGTGCCACGAGCTGCGCGTCCGACTCGGGGTTCTTGACCTCGAGGATGTTCAGCTGGACCTGCTTCTTGGTGAGCTTCTCCAGCTCACCGCGGATGCGGTCCGCCTCGGCACCACGACGACCGATGACGATGCCCGGTCGTGCGGTGTGGATGTCGACGCGCACCCGGTCACGGGTCCGCTCGATCTCCACCTTGGAGATGCCGGCACGCTCCATGCCCTTGCTGAGCAGCTTGCGGATCTTGACATCTTCCGCGACGTACTCGGCGTACTGCTTGTCGGCGTACCAGCGGGACTTCCAGTCGGTGGTGATCCCCAGCCGGAAGCCGTGCGGGTTGATCTTCTGGCCCACTACCGGGTTCCCTTCGCGCTGGTCTTCTTCGGACGCGACTCCACCTCAATGGTGATGTGCGACGTCCGCTTGCGGATCCGGTACGCGCGGCCCTGGGCACGCGGGCGGAAACGCTTGAGGGTCGGA
Source organism: Lentzea miocenica (assembly GCF_033949945.1). Lineage (NCBI taxonomy): Bacteria > Bacillati > Actinomycetota > Actinomycetes > Pseudonocardiales > Pseudonocardiaceae > Lentzea > Lentzea miocenica. The sequence goes on along the minus strand of NZ_JAXAVW010000062.1, from coordinate 12,243 downwards.
CCCTCGTCCACGTAGGCCACCGAAACCCAGAGGGTGTCGGGGTCCAGGGACAGGTTGTTCTCGGCGTTGGCCATGGCGCTGGCGAGCACCTTCGCGACCGGCTCACTTGCGGCCTGCGGCGCGAACTGGAGCACGGCCAGGGCCTCGCGGGCGTTACGTCCCTTGATGAGCTCGACGACGCGGCGCACCTTCATCGGCGTGTCGCGGACGTAGCGAGCCCGAGCCACGGCGCGCGGAAACTCCTGCGCCTCAGCATCTTTACGGGCGTTCATCGCTGCTTCCCCTTGCTCTTCCTAGTTCGGCGCCTTAGCGGCGGCGAGACTTCCGGTCGTCCTTGATGTGGCCCTTGAAGGTCCGGGTAGGGGCGAATTCGCCCAGCTTGTGCCCGACCATCGCTTCGGTCACGAACACCGGGACGTGCTTGCGGCCGTCGTGCACCGCGATGGTGTGACCCAGCATGTCCGGGATGATCGTGGACCGGCGGGACCACGTCTTGATGACCGTCTTCTTGCCCGACTCGTTGAGAACGTCCACCTTCTTGAGCAGGTGGTCGTCAACGAAGGGGCCCTTCTTAAGGCTGCGAGGCATCCTTCACTCCCTTCCTGCTCAGCGCTTCTTACCGGTGCGACGACGCCGGACGATGAGCTTGTCGCTTGGCTTACGGCGGCGGGTACGGCCTTCGGGCTTACCAGCCGGGTTCACCGGGTGGCGACCACCGGAGGTCTTACCCTCACCACCACCATGCGGGTGGTCAACGGGGTTCATGGCGACACCGCGGACGGTGGGCTTCTTGCCCTTCCACCGCATGCGGCCTGCCTTGCCCCAGTTGATGTTCTGGTGCTCGGCGTTGCCCACGGCGCCCAGCGTGGCGCGGCAGCGCACGTCCACGTTGCGGATTTCGCCCGAGGGCATCCGCAGCTGGGCGTACGGGCCGTCCTTCGCCACGAGCTGGACCGAGGCGCCGGCCGAGCGGGCGATCTTCGCGCCGCCACCGGGGCGGAGCTCGATCGCGTGGATCACGGAACCGACCGGGATGTTGCGCAGCGGCAGGTTGTTACCCGGCTTGATGTCGGCCTTGGGGCCGTTCTCAACCGTGTCACCCTGCTTGAGCTTCTCCGGGGCGATGATGTAGCGCTTCTCGCCGTCCGCGTAGTGCAGGAGTGCGATGCGCGCGGTGCGGTTGGGGTCGTACTCGATGTGAGCGACCTTGGCCGGCACGCCGTCCTTGTCGTGGCGACGGAAGTCGATCAAGCGGTAAGCCCGCTTGTGACCGCCACCCTTGTGCCGCGTGGTGATCTTGCCCGACGCGTTGCGGCCGCCCAGCTTGTGCAGCGGGCGGATCAGCGACTTCTCCGGAGTCGACCGAGTGATCTCGGCGAAGTCGGAGACGCTCGCACCGCGACGACCGGGAGTCGTCGGCTTGTACTTGCGAATGCCCATCTCTACGCAGTCCTCGTCATCAGGCGGCAGGGCCGCCGAAGATCTCGATCGCCTTGCTGTCAGCCGACAACGTGACGATCGCGCGCTTCGTGTCCTTGCGCTTGCCGAAACCGCTCTTGGTCCGCTTGCGCTTGCCCTGGCGGTTGATGGTGTTGACGCTGACGACCTTGACGCCGAAGACCTTCTCCACGGCAATCTTGATCTGGGTCTTGTTCGAACCCGGCGCCACCAAGAAGGTGTACTTGTTCTCTTCGAGCAGCCCGTAGGACTTCTCCGAGATCACCGGCGCGAGCAAGATGTCCCTGTGGTCGGGGATCACTTGGAAGCCTCCTCGTCCACCGCGACCGCCGTGGCCTCAGCCGAGCCGCGACCCTGCTGGGCCTTGCTGGCGAGGAACACGTCGAGCGAGTCCTTGGTGAACACCACGTCGTCGTTGACGAGCACGTCGTAGGTGTTGAGCTGGTCGGGAGCGATCACGTGCACGTGCGGAAGGTTCCGCACGCTGACCCACGCGACCTCGTCGGTGCGGTTGAGCACCACGAGAACGCGACGAGCCTCGGTGACCGACTCGAGCACCTTGCGCGCGGTCTTGGTCGACGGGGTGTCCCCGTCCACCAGGCCGGACACGACGTGCACCTGGTTGGCGCGCGCCCGGTCGGAGAGGGCACCGCGCAGAGCGGCGGCCTTCATCTTCTTGGGGGTGCGCTGCGAGTAGTCACGCGGCTGCGGGCCGTGGACGACGCCACCGCCGGCGAACTGCGGCGCACGCGTCGAACCCTGGCGGGCACGACCGGTGCCCTTCTGGCGGTACGGCTTCTTGCCACCACCGGAGACCTCGCCGCGGGTCTTCGTCGAGTGCGTGCCCTGGCGCGCGGCGGCCTGCTGGGCCACGACGACCTGGTGCAGCAGCGCGACGTTCGCCTGCGCGTCGAAGACAGCCGAGGGAAGCTCGACCGTGCCGGCGGACTTGCCGTCCGGGGTGCGGATCTCAACCGTCGACATCAGGCACCACCCTTCGCGGCAGTCCGGACGAACACCAGACCACCCTTGGGGCCGGGAACAGCGCCCTTGATGAGCAGCAGGCCGTTCTCGGCGTCGATCTTGTGCACCTTCAGGTTCTGGGTCGTCACACGCTCGTGGCCCATGCGGCCAGCCATGCGCAGACCCTTGAAGACGCGACCCGGAGTGGCACAGCCACCGATGGAACCCGGCGAGCGGTGCTTGCGCTGGGTGCCGTGGCTGGAGCCGAGGCCCCGGAAGTTGTGGCGCTTCATGACACCTGCGGTGCCCTTGCCCTTGCTGGTGCCGGTGATGTCGACAACAGCGCCGGCCTCGAACACCTCAGCGGTGATCTCCTGGCCGACCGTGTACTCGCTGGCGTCCGTCGTGCGCAGCTCCACCAGGTGGCGGCGGGGCGTGACCCCGGCCTTGGCGAAGTGGCCCGCGACGGGCTTGTTGACCTTGCGCGGGTCAATCGCGCCGGCCGCCAGCTGGACGGCGGTGTAGCCGTCCTTCTCTTGGGTCCGAACCTGGGTCACGACATTGGGCTCAGCCTTGACGACCGTCACCGGGACAACCCGGTTGTTCTCGTCGAAGACCTGAGTCATGCCGAGCTTGGTGCCCAGGATGCCCTTCATCTGCCTGTCAGACATTGGTCCGTTACTCTCCGCGCCCAACGCTTACTGGATGTTGACGTCGACGCTGGCCGGCAGGTCGATGCGCATGAGCGCGTCAACCGTCTTCGGCGTCGGGTCGAGGATGTCGATCAGCCGCTTGTGCGTGCGCATCTCGAAGTGCTCGCGCGAGTCCTTGTACTTGTGCGGCGAGCGGATGACGCAGTACACGTTCTTCTCAGTGGGCAGCGGCACGGGCCCGACAACCCGAGCGCCGGTGCGCGTCACGGTCTCAACGATCTTGCGCGCAGACGCGTCGATCGCCTCGTGGTCGTAGGCCTTGAGCCGGATGCGGATCTTTTGTCCCGCCATAATGGCTTGCCGTTCCTCTGCTTCTCGTAACCGCTGCGGTGCGGTGCCTCGGATGAGGCCTTTTACAGCCTCTTGGCGCGCTCCGCCCCTGTTGAAGTGTCATGGTGCCCGGTCCACGCGGTCGGGCGTGTCGCGCCCGGTGCGCATACCGGTCCCACTCAAGGTCTCCCCGGTGGGATTGGGCCTACCACAGCCCATGCACCCTGATGCCCATCTCCGCAAGGAGGCGTTCACTAACAGGGCGCGGACGCTCGGTCGAATAACTCAGGCACACACGAAGTGAACCCGGCCTTCGTCGAGCAACCCGTAAAGGATGCCACACGGGCGCGAGGCGATCCAAATCGGGGTGGGTCAGTTAGAGCCAGATCACGTGCGAATCTTGACCGGTGAACCCCTCTGTCCGTCGCATGTGGAGCGACGAGCACAACGGTTCCATTGCCCGGCAACAGAATCGCCGCGACGGCTCCGTTCCCGCACGCCTGCGACGAGCTCACGTGAGCTGCCGCACATTTCACTCTGCCGAACGACGAAGGCCGGGCCAACGAAGACGTTGGCCCGGCCTCACGCCGAACTGGCAGAGCTAGATCACTTGAGGATCTTGGTGACCGAGCCGGCGCCGACGGTGCGGCCACCCTCGCGGATCGCGAAGCGGAGGCCCTCGTCCATGGCGATCGGCTGGATCAGCTTGACGTCCATACCGGTGGTGTCACCCGGCATGACCATCTCGGTGCCCTCGGGCAGCGTCACAACGCCGGTCACGTCCGTCGTCCGGAAGTAGAACTGGGGACGGTAGTTGTTGAAGAACGGCGTGTGGCGGCCACCCTCGTCCTTCGACAGGATGTAGACCTGCGCGGTGAACTCGGTGTGCGGGGTCGTGGTGCCCGGCTTGACGATGACCATGCCGCGCTCCACCTCCTCGCGCTTGATGCCGCGGAGCAGCAGCGCGGCGTTGTCGCCGGCGCGGCCCTCGTCGAGGAACTTCTTGAACATCTCGATCGAGGTGACGGTCGTCTTCTTCGACGTCTCCTTGATTCCGACGATCTCGATCTCGGAGTTCACGTTGATGATGCCGCGCTCGATACGACCGGTCACGACGGTGCCGCGGCCGGTGATCGTGAAGACGTCCTCGACGGGCATGAGGAACGGCTTCTCGGTGTCGCGCTCCGGCTCCGGGATCGCCGAGTCAACGGCGGCCATGAGGTCGAGAACGGACTTGCCCCACTCGGCGTCGCCCTCGAGCGCCTTCAGCGCCGAGACGCGCACGACCGGCAGGTCGTCGCCCGGGAACTCGTACTCGGAGAGCAGCTCGCGCACCTCGAGCTCGACGAGCTCCAGGATCTCCTCGTCGTCCACCATGTCGGCCTTGTTCAGCGCGACGACGATGTAGGGGACGCCGACCTGGCGGGCCAGGAGGACGTGCTCCTTCGTCTGCGGCATGGGACCGTCGGTCGCCGCGACCACCAGGATGGCGCCGTCCATCTGCGCCGCACCGGTGATCATGTTCTTGATGTAGTCGGCGTGCCCGGGGCAGTCGACGTGCGCGTAGTGACGGTTCTCCGTCTGGTACTCGATGTGCGCGATCGAGATCGTGATGCCGCGCTGCTTCTCTTCCGGCGCCTTGTCGATCTGGTCGAACGCGAACGAAGCGTTCACATCGGGGTACGCGTCGTGCAGAACCTTGGAGATCGCCGCGGTCAGCGTGGTCTTGCCATGGTCGATGTGACCGATGGTGCCGATGTTGACGTGCGGCTTCGTCCGCTCGAACTTCGCCTTGGCCACTGGATTGTCCTCCTGGACTTCTTTTTTGCTGGTCCGGCGGGTATCTGTGGCCACCCGCCGGACTACACGTCAGGGTCGGAAAATGCGGACCCCAGGGATTCGCCCCCGGAGAGCCCGCGGTGGAACTGCGGTGCTCCGGTGTGGGGTTATTCCCCAGTCGCCTTCGCGATGATCTCCTTCGAGACGTTCGCGGGAACCTCTGCGTAGGAGTCGAACACCATCGAGTAGTTGGCACGACCCTGGGTCTTGGACCGCAGGTCACCCACGTACCCGAACATTTCCGACAGCGGAACCAGTGCCTTCACGACACGGACTCCACTGCGCTCCTCCATGGCCTGGATCTGGCCACGGCGGGAGTTCAGGTCGCCGATCACGTCGCCCATGTACTCCTCGGGCGTCGTGACCTCGACGGCCATCAGCGGTTCGAGGATCGCGGGAGACGCCTGACGGGCGGCTTCCTTGAGGGCCATCGAACCAGCGATCTTGAACGCCATTTCCGAGGAGTCGACCTCGTGGTAGGCGCCATCGAGCAGCGTCACCTTCACGCCGACCAGCGGGTAGCCCGCCAGCACGCCGTACTGCAGCGCGTCCTGCGCACCCGCGTCGACCGACGGGATGTACTCGCGAGGGATGCGACCACCGGTGACGGCGTTGACGAACTCGTAGAGCGCGCCGTCTTCCTTCTTCTCCAGCGGCTCGACGGTGACGAGCACCTTCGCGAACTGGCCGGAGCCACCGGTCTGCTTCTTGTGGGTGTAGGAGTACTTCTCCACCGCCTTGCGGATGGTCTCCCGGTACGCCACCTGAGGCTTGCCGATGTTGGCCTCGACCTTGAACTCGCGGCGCATGCGGTCCACCAGGATGTCCAGGTGGAGCTCGCCCATGCCGGCGATGATGGTCTGGCCCGTCTCCTGGTCGAGGTTGACCCGGAACGTCGGGTCCTCCTCGGCCAGCTTCTGGATCGCGGTGCCGAGCTTCTCCTGGTCCGCCTTCGTCTTGGGCTCGATGGCCACCTGGATGACGGGCTCGGGGAAGGTCATCGACTCGAGCACGATCGGGTGTGCCGGGTCGCACAAGGTCTCACCGGTCGTGGTGTCCTTCAGACCGATCACGGCGTAGATGTGCCCCGCGATGGCCTCGGTGACCGGGTTCTCCTTGTTGGCGTGCATCTGGAAGATCTTCCCGATGCGCTCCTTGCGGTCCTTGGTCGCGTTGACGACCTGGGTGCCCGCGGCGACCTTGCCCGAGTAGACCCGGATGTAGGTCAGCTTGCCGAAGAACGGGTGCACGGCGATCTTGAACGCCAGCGCGGAGAACGGCTCGTCGCTAGACGGGCTGCGCTTCACGATGGTCTCGCCGTCCTGCAGCGTGCCCTCGACCGGGGGGAGGTCGAGCGGCGACGGCAGGAAGTCGATGACCGCGTCGAGCATGGGCTGAACGCCCTTGTTCTTGAACGCCGAACCACAAAGGATCGGGTACGCGGTGCCCTCGGCCACGATCTTGCGGAGGCCGGCCTTGATCTCCTCGACGGAGAGGTCGCCCTGCTCGAAGTACTTCTCGGTCAGGTCGTCGTCGGTCTCGGCGACGGCCTCGAGAAGCTGCTCGCGGAACTCCTGCGCACGCTCGAGCAGATCCGCGGGGATCTCCTCGATCGCGTAGTCCTCGCCCTTCTGGACTTCGCCACGCCACGTGAGAGCGCGCATCTCGATCAGGTCGACGACTCCGATGAAGTCGCTCTCGGCACCGATCGGGATCTGGATCGGCAGCGGCTTGGCGGCCAGCCGGTCCTGGATCGTCTTGATGGTGAAGTAGAAGTCCGCGCCCAGCTTGTCCATCTTGTTGACGAAGCAGATGCGCGGGACGTCGTACTTGGTCGCCTGCCGCCAGACCTGCTCGGACTGCGGCTCGACGCCCTCCTTGCCGTCGAAGACGGCAACAGCGCCGTCGAGGACGCGCAGGTTGCGCTCGACCTCGACGGTGAAGTCGACGTGGCCCGGCGTGTCGATCAGGTTGATCTGGTGGTTCTTCCAGTAGCAGGTCGTCGCGGCCGACGTGATCGTGATGCCGCGCTCCTGCTCCTGCTCCATCCAGTCCATCACGGCAGCGCCGTCGTGCACCTCGCCGATCTTGTAGCTGATCCCCGTGTAGAAGAGGATCCGCTCAGTCGTCGTGGTCTTGCCCGCGTCGATGTGGGCCATGATCCCGATGTTGCGGACCTTGGCAAGATCAGTGAGCACGTCCTGTGCCACGGGTCTTTCCCCTGTCTTGAGCTAGCGGTAGCTGCTCACTAGGGCTGGGAGAGCCCGGCCTGTGTCCAGGCCGGGCGTCAGATCACCAGCGGTAGTGGGCGAAGGCCTTGTTGGACTCGGCCATCTTGTGCGTGTCCTCGCGACGCTTGACGCTGGCACCGAGGCCGTTGCTCGCATCGAGCAGCTCGTTCATCAGACGCTCGACCATGGTCTTCTCACGACGCTGCCGCGAGAAGGTGATCAGCCAGCGCAGGGCGAGCGTGGTCGAGCGGCCGGGCTTGACCTCGATCGGCACCTGGTAGGTCGCACCACCGACGCGGCGGCTCTTGACCTCCAGCGACGGCTTCACGTTGTCCAGGGCGCGCTTCAGCGTGACGACCGGGTCGGTGCCGGTCTTCTCGCGAGCACCTTCGAGGGCTTCGTAAACGATCTTCTCCGCCACGGAGCGCTTACCGTCGACCAGCACCTTGTTGATGAGCTGGGTCACGAGCGGCGAGCTGTAGACCGGGTCGGAGATAAGCGGCCGCTTCGGGGCCGGTCCCTTGCGGGGCATCAGCTCTTCTCCTTCTTCGCGCCGTAGCGGCTGCGAGCCTGCTTGCGGTTCTTGACACCCTGCGTGTCGAGAGAGCCACGGATGATCTTGTAACGAACACCCGGCAGGTCCTTCACACGACCGCCACGCACGAGCACCATCGAGTGCTCCTGGAGGTTGTGACCCTCACCGGGGATGTAGGCCGTGACCTCGATACCGCTGGTCAGCTTCACGCGAGCGACCTTGCGCAGTGCGGAGTTCGGCTTCTTGGGGGTGGTGGTGTAAACGCGGGTGCACACACCGCGCCGCTGCGGCGAGCCCTTGAGGGCCGCCGTCTTCTGCTTGGCCACCTTGTCCGTGCGGCCCTTGCGGACCAGCTGCTGGATCGTTGGCATTCGCCGGCTGCTTCTTCCGTCTTTTGCGGGTTCGCCTCGCGGTTCACCCTCGTGTTTCTTGATCCCTCTCTGCACCCGAGGTCGGGCGTGTCGCCCGCTCCCAAGGTCCGCAAGCAACAGCAGAACTGTCCCTGCGAGTGGAGGACACCGCGGCCTCACGGGCACGCGGAGCGGCCCGACATGGGTCGGGCACGAGTAGCAAAGATACCCGCCCACGTCTACCTGGGTCAAAACGGGGGTACCGCACGCGCACCTGCAGTAGACATGCTTCCTGCGGTTTTCGGCTCGGCGGGAGGCACAAACCGGTGTGGCGTCAGTGGATCGTGCCCGGCGTGCTCACGGCCGCGTGCGTGGCGGGACTCACAGTGCTCGTTGAGGAGCTGAAGGCCGAGCGCCCCGCGGCCACCCCCAGCGACTGCTACGCGGTGGTCGCCTCGAAACGGAGCGTCGGGCTCGAAGAGGCCGACTGCGCGGCCCACAACGCCACCTACCGGGTGGCGCTGAGAGTCGACTCCCCCGACTGGTCGCTCGACCCCGGAGCCTGCCCCGGCGGGCCCTACCGAGCCCTGCGGCCGGGCCCCACCGCCGACACGCTGTGCATGACGCTCAACGTGCGGGAGGGCGACTGCCTCCAGCACACGAAGCCGTTGAGGAAGACGGGAACCCGGTTCAGTGAACTCGCGCGGAACACGTGCGGGCCCGCGTCGGAGGTGAAGGTGACGAAGGTCGTCACGGGAGCCCGCGAGAGCTGCGGGCCGGGAGAGAAGACGAACCACTACTCGCAGTCGGCTCTGACCGTGTGCCTGGGGAAGCCATGAGACTCACCGTGTTGATCGCGACGCTCGCGCTGCTGCTGTCCGGGTGCTCCGGATGGCACGAGCAGGCGGGCGTCGGCGAGTGCGCGAAACAGGTCGACGTGAACGACAAGAGCGTCAACATGGCCGAAGTGGACTGTTCGTCCCAGGAGGCCGTGTACCGGGTGTCCTCGCGGGAGAAGCGGACCATGTGCCCGACCGGTGACTACCTCGACGAGTCGTCCGGGCGGTCGAGGGGAACCGGCAAGACGCGCTACTGCTACGTCCTCAACGTGCAGGAAGGCGACTGCCTCAAAGCGGTCAACCAGTACTTCGAACGGGTGACGTGCGGCACCGGGACGCGCAAGGTCACGAAGGTCGTCGACGGCAAGTCCGACCGCCTGTTGTGCGCGGGTGAGGACTCGAAGACGTACTCCCAGCCCATGAGGACGATCTGCATCACCAAGTGAGCCGGCCTGATTCACTTGTGCGCGTGGATGATCTGATCGCGGCAATGGCCTCACTGACCGGCTCTTCCGCCGATCCCGAGGTGCTCGGCGGCGACCGCGGTGACGTCGTGGTGGTCCGGGTGGGCGACGTGGTGGCCAAGGCGCATCCCGCGGACGTCGACGTGGAGGCGTTGCGGCAACGGGTGGAGATCGCGGCGGCTCACCCCGAGTTGTTGTTGCCGCCGTTGAAGCCGTTGCAGTTCGTGGACGACCGGCCGGTGACGGTGTGGCCGTACGGGAGGCCGGTGAGTCAGGCCGATCCCGACGGCGCGCCGTGGGAAGAGAGCGCCGCACTGCTGGCGCGACTGCACGCGTTGCCCGTGCAGGGACCACCGGCCGGTACGCCTGACCGGATCGTGCGAGCCATTGAAGCGTTGCCACCAGATCTGCCGCACGCCGACGTGGTGCTTCGTGCGTACGAACTCTTGCCGCCGTTGGACATGTCCGGGCGGGCGTTGATCCACGGCGACTGGCACCTCGGGCAACTGGTGCACAGGGGCGCCTGGCGGCTCATCGACGTGGACGACCTGGGGGTCGGCGATCCGGTCTGGGACCTGGCGCGACCTGCGGCTTTGTTCGCAGCGGGGGTTCTCCCGGACGACCTGTGGGCGCGATTCCTCAACACCTATCGTGAAACAGGTGGTGTGGCCGTGACGACATCGGAATGGGATGTCCTCAACATTCCGGCTCAGGCGTACGTTGTTCAGATGGCAGCGCGGGCACTCATGTCCGGGCTGCAGGCAGTGGAACCGCTGGTTGAGGCTTGTCGTCGGATCGTCACGGCGCAGGACAACGGCGACCGCGGCTAATATCGTTTTTGTCCGGTCCCACCGCAGGAGGCTCACCACGATGCAGTGTCCCAAGTGTCATGCGAACATGCGCACGTTCGACCGCATGGGCGTCCACATCGAGCAGTGCGACGGCTGCCGCGGGGTCTTCCTCGACTACGGCGAGCTCGAGTCCATCACGCGCCTCGAAGCCCAGATGCAGGCCCCGCCGCCTCCCGTCGCGCCGCCGCCCGCCGCCTACCCGCAGCCGGCCCAGCCCGCCTGGGGCGCAGCGCCGCAGCAGGTCCACCACCACCACGGCGGCGGTCACGCGGGCTACGGCTACGGCCACCGCAAGCACCGCGGCCTCGGCGGCCTCTTCTTCTCTTCCTGATCGTCACGCGACGGCCCCGGATCCCTGCTCCGGGGCCGTTGACGACTACCGAAAAAGTAGTGGATACTCGGTAGTCAACGGGAGGAGTAGCCATGTCTGTCGCGACCGAGGCCGCCCACATCCGGGACCTCTTCGAAACGATCGAAGAGCTCGAGTCCGTAGCGTCATCCCTGGCAGAAGACGACGACCGCCGCCGCAAACTCGACGGCGTAGTAGCGAAAACCCTCCGCCAGGCCCCACCGGTCCGCCCCGTGGTGGCCGGCGAACTCCTGGACCTCACCGAAAAAACCGTGAAGGCCTGGGCCCGCGAAGGCGTACTGGCCATCCACAGCCAGGAACCGCGCATGCTCCTCGACACCGTGCGCCTCCACGAGGTCCTCCACCTCGTCTCAGACCTCCGCCGCGCAGGCAAGACCCGCGGCCTCATCGACGAAGTCCACCGCCGCCTCAGCGACCAGTCACTGCTGGACCGCCAAGACCTCGCGAACTCCCTCGACGAGATGCGCAGCGGCAAGGGACGCGTGGTCCGCACAGCTTGATCCAGGTAGTAGAAACCCACACCGCTCACGCCCAGGCCAACGGCCTGCGCGGCCGAGCCCGCCTGGCCTACGAACGCTTCCTGGACGAACTGGCCCACTCAGGCTGCGCCGCCCTCGGCTACCGAGTAACAGGCCCAGAACCCCTCCCACGCCTGTGCGTGAAACACCTACGAGGCCCCGACCGCGTAGTGGTGGCCTTCCCCTCCCCCGAAGTCGTGTGGATCCTCCTAGTAGGCCCACACGACGACGACCCAGGCCAGGACCTCTACGAAGCCCTCTACGAGATGGCAGGCGTCCGCCCCAAACTCTCCGAAAAGCGCACCAAACCCCGCTGCTGCACCGACGAGTCCGGCATCCCACTCCTCGTGGACGAACACCTCGTGGACGACCTGGTGATCCGCGCCCGAGCCCTGACCAGAGCCCGCCGCCGCTAGCCCACCGGTCCACCGACAATTTTTCTTGTCAAGACAGCGATAGTTGTCCTACGCTCTGTTCACAGACGAACGGAGACCACGATGTCCTTCCAGGCCTACCTTGACGGCGCGGAGAAGAAGACCGGCAAGACCCCGGCCGAACTGCTGGCAGAAGCGGCATCGCGCGGCTACGACGGCACCACAAAGGCAGGCGTGTTCCTGGAGTGGCTGAAGACGGACCACGACCTGGGCCGAGGCCACGGCATGGCGCTGTACCACGTGCTGAAGAACGGCGCGCAAATCAGCGAAAAGCACGTAGCCACCACCGGCAGCCACCGCGACGAGTCGACAACACTCCGCCTGGACGGCGTCGCCAACCGATAACGCGAAGGCGAAGGCGCAGCCGAGCCGACCCGATGGCGAAGCCGAGGCGTCCTTAACGCTTGA